>JBFGYY010000314.1:0-4494 GCA_041587095.1 Motiliproteus sp.
CCCTGGATCTTTGCCTGGACCCAGATCCGCCTTATGTTGCCCGCCTGGCTGGGCAGCGAGGCGGCCTTAGCCCACGCTCAGCAGCAGGGCTGGCTCGAAGAGCTGCGCGAGATGCATCGCGAGTGGCCGTTTTTTCGTGCCTATCTAGATCTACTTGAGATGGTTTTGGCCAAGGCGGACCTGGGGATCGCCGAACTCTACGAGCAGCGTCTGGTGCCCGAAGCTCTGCAGCCTTTGGGCAGGGACCTGCGTGGGCGCCAGGAACAGGTCGTGGCGTTGGTTAAGCAATTGAAACAAAGCGACCGGTTGATGGATGAAAACCCGGTTATCCAGCAATCCATCGAGGTGCGCAACCCCTATATCGACCCGTTGCATTACCTGCAGGCCGAGCTGTTGGGACGAGAGCGCGCGCACTCTGATGACCGGGTTGAACAGGCATTAATGGTCACGATGGCGGGCATTGCTGCCGGGTTGCGTAATACCGGATAGGCCGGCTAGGGGCCATGGCCGTTTCGGCTTGCGGCCCTTTACCTTCACTCGTGTTGTAATCAACTGAGCCTGACATTCTGGCTCAGGGTCTGCTATGTTTAACCCACCCTGTACAGGTGCTGTTAAAGGTGAGGATGGCAAGCTCCCCGCCTTTTCCTGCGGGTTTGCCGGTTGCATTGAGTCGTGAGCTCCGGCGACGTAGAATAGCTGATCTTTTTTTGTACAGTACCGGGTTTCTTTCCCTTATGCTTTGGCGCCCCCGCTCCATCTTTCAGCTCGTCTTACTCGGCTTTTTTATTGTCGTTACGCCGTTCTGCGTCGCTACTTACCTGTCTCTGCAGACATTGAATCAGCAGGCGGTGCAGGGCGAGCAGATGACCCGGGAGCTTGTTGCTCTGACGCGCAAGAGCCAGCAGTTGCAAGCCGATCTTCTGGATCTTGAGCGCAGAGCACGACAGTACGCCACATTGGGTGACCCCAGCCTGTTACCTCTGTTTAACGAGACGTTACAGGCAGGACGCGAGAGTATTGAATTATTGGATGGGTTACTGGATCAGCCCCAGCAACAGTTGGTACACAAACTGTCTGAATTGCTGAATGTGATTGCCCGGGGTGTACCGGCTATCGACATAGGTTTTCCGGAAACCTTCGAAGTGCTGGCGGAGTTTGACCGGATCAGTAGCCACAACCGCACATTGATGTTGTCGGTAGAGGCCTTTGTCGACCGCAAGCTCAACGAACAAGCGCAGCAGTTAGACGAACTGCGCGCCTGGTGGCGCAATCTGGTATTGAGCATGGCGTTGATCACGCTCTTTGCGGTTGTCCTGTTCTCCTACCTGATTAATGATCCTATACGCCAGATAGAAACCGAGATTCGTGCTCTTGGCCAGGGAGAGCGGGAGCGGCCGGTGCAGATCTCCGGACCTTTAGAGATGCGTGCGCTGGGAGAACAGCTTGGCTGGCTTAAAGCGCAGCTGAATGTGCTTGAAGAGCAAAAAAGACAATTTTTGTGCCATATGTCTCATGAGCTTAAAACGCCACTGGCCAGCCTGCGAGAAGGGGCCGATCTGATGGCGGAAGAAGTTGTCGGAAACATGAACGCCAACCAGCGGGAGATCGTGACGATTCTTCAGCAAAATAGCTGGGAGTTGCAGCGGTTGATCGAGAATCTTCTGGACTATAACCAGGCGCTGGATCAATCCCTGTTGGATCTGCATCAGGTAGCAATAGACGCCTTGTGTCAGGGAATTATGGAGCCGTATCGAATTCTGATCGGCCGGCGAGAGTTGCAGGTGCAGGCGGAGGGGGGGGCGCTGGACTGTTTGGCTGATGGCGGTAAGCTGAAAACGGCGCTGGATAATCTTTTTTCCAATGCAGTCAATTATAGCGACATCGGTGGGCGCATACAGATCGACTGGTTGGTTGATGGTCAGCAGGTCATTATCGATGTCGCCAATAGCGGTAACCCTGTACCGGCGCAGGAGGTTGAACGCATTTTTCAGCCTTTTTATCAGGGCAGTACCGGCCGGCGCGGTGCAATCAAAGGGTCCGGGATCGGCCTCAGCGTGGCCAGGGAGTGCATAGAGGCGCAGGGAGGGTGTCTTCGGTTGATCGCCAAACCTGACTGGAGTACCTGTTTTCGAATTGAGTTACCTTACGTGGAGAGAGTTGCGTGAAAGGAGGCGGTTGCGTGAAAGGAAATAGTTACGTGAAAGGAGACAGTTGCGTGAAAATAGTCTTGCTTGCGCTGCTATGTGTTCTGTTAAGCGGCTGTCATAACCGGATCAGAGAGGCGCTTGTGCCGTTGGATATCGCGCCAGCACCGACATTGGCGCCGGCAGCTTCCTCGCCAATGCCATCGGAGCTTGACAGCCTTTCCCCCGGCCCTGAATTGATATCGCCCTGGTTGAATATGGTCAACGATCTTCTGCGTCTTGACCCCGAACAGGCCAAAAATATTCTGGCAGTACTCCCGGCAGCACTGACCCCGCGTGACCATTTTCAACAGGCGCTCCTGCACCAGCAGCGAAATGTTCGCGACGGCTGGATTGTCGCGCGTGATGGTTTTCGCCAGTTGTTGGAGAAAACAGAAAACAGTGATCAGCAAGGGTTGCTCAGAGTGCTGCTGGCTCATAATCAGGCAATGATTAATGCCCATCAGCGGGAACAGACGCTTTATGAACGTGAAGCGGCGTTGGCGGCGCGAGAGCAATTAACGGTGCAGCGTTTACAGGCGAGCCTTGAGCGCGAACAGGCGCTGGAAGCCAAGATCGTCGCCTTAACCAACCTGGAAAAGCGCCTTAACATCCGCAAAGAAAATGACCTGAGTGCGACGAAGCTACCATGAATACCACCGGCGCCCACCTGCTGATTGTCGATGACGACCCCAACTTGCTACGCCTGATGAATATACGCTTGAAGGCCGAAGGCTATCGTGTATCGACAGCCGATAGCGGCGCTGCCGGCTTGGCAGTGCTGGCGCGGGAGACGATCGACCTGGTGATAAGTGATCTGCGTATGGAAGGCATGAATGGCATCGAGCTGTTTGAGCAGATACAGCATAACTATCCCGGCTTGCCGGTCATTATTATTACCGCACAGGGCTCTATTGCGGATGCGGTTGCCGCCACACAGAAAGGCGTGTTTGGTTTTTTGATCAAGCCGGTGGGTAATAGTGAAATGCGCCATCAGATCCTGCGCGCGCTGGATACCAGCCCGAAGAAGTTGACCCGGGGGCAGGATCAGCGTTGGCGGGAGGCGATCAAGTCGCGTAGCGAAGTGATGGAAAATTTGCTGGCGACTACGGAGCAGGTTGCGGGCACCAATGTCAGCGTTTTGATTTCAGGACAGAGCGGCACGGGAAAAGAGTTGCTGGCGCAAGCGATTCACCGGGCAAGCGCCCGCAATGAAAATCCTTTTGTGGCTATCAATTGCAGCGCTCTTCCGGAACCGCTGCTGGAGTCAGAGCTTTTTGGTCACGTTCGCGGGGCTTTTTCCGGGGCGGTTAGTGATCATCAGGGCTTGTTACGGGCTGCCGATGGCGGCACGTTGTTTCTGGATGAAATCGGCGACATGCCGTTGCCATTGCAGGCAAAGCTGCTTCGGGTGCTGCAGGACGGGCAGGTTCGTCCCGTCGGAAGCACGCAGCACTTTCGAGTAGATGTTCGGATTCTCTCCGCGACGCACAGGGATCTTGAGCTGGCAATGGAAGAGGGGCTGTTTCGACAGGATCTCTATTACCGATTGAATGTCGTTAACCTGCATATACCCGCACTCAGGGAGCGCGCTGAAGATATTCCACTGTTGATTAAGCACTTTTTGCTGCATATATCCCAGGAATCGGGTGTGACTGCCAAGCGCTTTTCTCCCGATGCCATCGAGCAGTTGGTGAGTGCTAACTGGCCAGGGAATGTACGACAGTTGGAGAATTTTGTTCAGCAACTGATTGCGCTGACGCCGGGGGCTGTTATCGGTGCCGCACATGTCAGGCAGGCATTGTCAGAAGATGGCTCCTATATTCCTTCCTTTAATGAGGCTCGTCGGCAGTTTGAGCACGAGTACCTAAGCAGAATGTTGCGTTTGACCAACGGCAACGTGTCGCAGGCGGCGCGGCTGGCGCAACGTAACCGGACCGACTTTTACAAATTGCTGCAACGTCACGGCATCAAACCCGAGCAGTTCAAAGAGCAGCAGGACTAAGCAGCAACCTGGCGCAACCGAAATGCTTTTGCTTTCTGCGCATCGGTGGGCTGAAAGCTTGCTGGTGCGGCTTGGTGATCGCTTGCGTATAGCGCGTATTCCGTACAACCGTTGTCGCCCCTCGATAACCCCTTTTTGAGGGCATACATCTATTTTTCATCGCGCGGGATTCAGAAACTGTTGCCGTTCACCGTCAGGCTATGCGTTTTTGTCGCTCGATGGAGACAGTTTAACTAATTGATTTATAGGTGCTTTCTATTACAGGCAAATACATGTCTCTTATTACAGACAGTTTGGATGCGCGTA
>JBFGYY010000315.1:0-4492 GCA_041587095.1 Motiliproteus sp.
AATCGATATACCGCAGTTCAGCACCCGACGATATTTTCAGAGCCTCGGCAGTAGCGCTATCGATGCATAATCCCCCCTGCGCATCGTGGTAAGCCGGCGCAAGAGCGATTCGATAGGCTGTCAGACAGCCATTGCTCAACATCATCATCCCGGCATCGAGGGCTTGCGGGGACTGGTCGTGCGTAACAACCCGGCAGCGGGCGCTGCAACTGTTGCGCACGGTGCGTATCTCACAGGCAGACGCCTGCACCGTAGGGCCACCGTCGAACAGATCGACATAACCACTGAACTGAAACCCCTCTTTTTGCAACAGATGCAAAGCAGGCGCGGAAGAACAGTGAGGCTTGCCGATGACATCCCGGGCACGTTGTGGCAACAGATCGACATAGATCGGATACTTAGGCATCAGATCGGATATAAACTGCGGGCCTTTCAAAGCGGCGGTATTTACCGCCTCCTGAAAATCGATGCCGAAAAAATTTCTGCCCAGGTGCTCCCACAACGGCGAACGCCCCTGCTCATCCTGCCAGCCACGCAACTCGGCCATAACCAGCTCTGAAAACCGTTCAGGAAAGTCGGCCAACGCCAGGTAACGGGCTCTGGACAAGAACTGACCCACCCCGGGCTTTCGGAATTCCGGCAACACAAATAATGAACCAATTTCGGTGGCCCCCGTATAGTCATTCACCATACTGAGCACCTGCGCCTTACGTGTCAGAGCCAGGTCGCTGCTACGACTGACCAGCGTCGATAGTTTGTAGGAGTAGAAGGGCTTATCCAGACCGATCCCGCTGTAGATTGCCGTTGTGCCCGCTACGCGACCTGTGGCGTGATCTTCAAGAACCATAAAATAGGTGCTGCTTTCATCCGCCCCCCCCAGCTGTGAGAAGGCACGGACAGAGGCCGTTATTTTTTCACGCCAGGCCAGCTCATCGGCGGGCATCGACGTCATGCCACGGCCGACGGCATGGGAAATAGACAGCAATTGTTCGATATCGCGCATTTGTACAGGACGAATCAGCAGCATGGTTACGCCTTGTCATTTCCAGAATGGCATTATTGAGAATTAAGAGACAATGCTACCGCTATCGCGACCAAATGAGCTGCGTATTTCTGGTGACAAATAGCGGATTATGCTTATCCATAACACAACAACAAAATATTATGCGGCCAGCTTGCCTTCGCATAATGCGATCCTGCAAACTGTTGCTGCAGACACTACCGGCGCTTTAATCGCCGTTTATAGGTGATCACGCGCTGGAATGACTCACGGCTTAGCCGCCATAGATCTGGAAGTTGGACATATCATGCCGTTAGATCGAATTAACCAGAATATTCTTTCGACCCTGCAACACGACGCCCGTATCACCAATCAGCAGCTGGCGGAGCGTGTCGGGTTATCGCCCAGCTCCTGCCTGAACCGGGTACGAAAACTGGAACAGCAAGGCCTTATCGGGCCTTATCTGGGTGTGCTGAACATAGAAGCGCTGTGCCGCAGCGTGACCGTGATTGCAACCATCAGCATGAAAGACCAGAGTACTGACGCATTCCGTACCTTTCAGCATGCGGCCGAGCAGATCGCCGAGGTTGTCGAATGCTTTACCGTCAGCGGCAGTTTCGACATGTTCCTGCGTATCGTCGCGGCAGATATGACTCGCTATAACGCGATCAACGACCGCCTGCTGGATATCCTGCCGGGACTCGTCAACATAAGCAGTCACGTCGTACTGACCTCAAGCAAGCCCTTTCGGGGCTATCCGCTGGATAAATTACTGGAACGCTAACCAGACTGTCGAATGCTGATCAGGATTGCTCTGCACGTTTCTCGCCGCAGTAAATTCGCCATTCGCCGCACAATTGCGATAACAGCACGCCGGATTGCGCTATAATCCGCCCTTTTAGATCAAGCGGAGTTAACATGAAAGTCTGTGGTGTTGAGTTACAAGGCAACGAAGCCATTATCTGCCTGCTCACCCTGTCCGATGGGCTGTTTGGCCTCCCTGACTGCCGTGTGCGGCGTCTTGCCCTGCGTGATAACACCAGCACTGAAGCCCTGAAGGAGTTTCAGTTCGCTTTCGCGAAGCTGATGGCCGATTATCAGGTCGAAAAAGTCGCCATCCGACAGCGACCGACCAAAGGCAAGTTCGCCGGCGGTGCCGTGGGATTCAAAATGGAAGCAGCGATTCAACTGGCAGAAGGGCTTGATGTTACGACCTATTCCGCCACGACCATCAAAGAGACCCTGAAACAGAATCCGCTCCCGGTCACGTTCACCGACACGGGTCTGAAGGCTTTCCAGGAGCCCGCTTTCATCACGGCCTTCGTCAGTCTGTCTCACACTGACTGAACATATAGCAACCACCTTGGTCAACGCTCAGCCCGGACGGTTCGGGCGTGATCAACAAATCCCGTTTTACAACGCCCGCTCGCATATATTCCACAGGAACTCCGCATGTCCAAGTTTTTTTTCAAAGGCAGTATCGACGTAATGGAAAATTACGGCCAGCAAGGGTTTAGCACCAATCGCAACCAGAAGCCCGGTAGTGAAAATCACCCGCTAAGTCTGACTGTAACCACCGAAGCACGTAAAACGGAGGTTGCAGCACTGGTCGCTCAGCATGCACTGTTTGCCAATATCCAGGTTGATGAAGATGAAGCGGCAGAAGAAGATATCCGTGCGCTGGAAAGCCTGCTCAATACACCCAAAACCCAGGTGGCAGAAAAAACACCGGCACGTAACGACCCTTGCCTGTGCGGTAGCGGCAAGAAATACAAGAAATGCTGTGGCTGATCCGACTGTTATCTAAAGAGCGAACAGCGCACTGCGATAGTGCCCGCCAAAACAGGGCGCTATCGCGCTAAGCCGCCTTGTTTTTACTGGATAACCATTAATTATCGACCACTGCTGTCCCATTCCTGCAATTGCGTCGCGATCATCTGTGCCATTCACATACTGTTATGCCGCATACAGAGGCGGAAGTTCACCGGCCTGAGAAGTGGCACCTGCATAATGCTTTTTCCGCTCTCTGGCGACGGCCTCAAGCAACAGTTTGGCCGCAAACCCCTCAGTCTGTGCCTCAGCCTCTGCGGCATACAGTCTGGCGTCTAGCTGCCGTGCCAGCGCGATCAGCACGGGGTCTGTCACCCAGGGACTCAGATCACCCAGCGCGGGGCGCGCGGAAGCCGGCAGCACCGCCTTCAACCAGGCCAACAACGCCTGACGAATCTCGGTCTGATCATCGGTACGGCACACCTGCTGTAGCGATTTAAACGCTAATGACTCCTGATTCTGACCGCTACTGCCCGTACGGTGCAGTGCCGGTGAGGATTGCTCTGCAACAATCCGACGGCGACGCTCGCGCCACCACAACGTAGCGAAAAGTGCACAGACCACGGCCCATAGCAATTGGGTCCAAAGCAGTTGAGACCCTGAAAGCTCAGACCACCCGGACAATGACTGCCCGTGCGTATCGCCCACCTCCTTTACATCGACAGGCTCTGCAGGGCTCGACAGGGCCGGAGCAACCGCGGTTCGTGTGTCTGCAGCCGCGCTAACCGCGACGCCTGCGGCGGCTTGAACCTGAAACGTCCGGGCGGGCAGCTCAGCGGTTCGCACCTGATTGCTGCTTGTATCCCACCAGCGCAAAGTGAACGCAGGAACGGTCAGGGTACCGGGCTGCGTCGGCACCAGGCCAAAGCGTTCGGTTCGCTGCAAAGAGAGTCCATGAGCACTCTTTTGCTCGTCATTTTGTGCGGGTTCCGGATACACTTTCACCCCGCTGATTGATCCCGGATTTAGCGGCGCAACAGTCGCGGCTTCGACACCGTCGGCTTTCAGGGTAATAGTGCGCGTCACCGGAACACCAACCTGATAGCCTCCAGCCGGCTCGCTGAAGGTTTGCGACAGGGTTAACCGGCTCGCGGGAAGCCAATCTGCGGCGTTAAAAGCCGAATCGGGAGGCAGAACTTCGATCTGACGCGGCTCGCTACTCAAACGAACCCGCTCACCGTTAAAACGATCAAACAGAGAGCGCGGCGCGTTTTTCACCGCCATAAAATGCTGCGAAGGGATCTCGAGCACCCCGCTTTGCTTGGGGAACAAGGCGTAAATAAGCTCATAGACCATAAAGCGGCGCCCGTTGTGCTGACGTGCATATTGCCGCTCATCCAAACGTTCAACCCGGGCACCTTCGACGGTTAACGGCGCCAATGTCAGCTCGGACAGCGTCACCGCACTTACCAAACGCAGGGTCACCAGTACCTGCTCTTGCCGATAGACCCGGGATTTATCAATGTCCATCTCGACAAAATAATCGCTCTGGACGGCTGCACCAGCAGGGCGTTCACTGACCTCCAGCGTAATGGCGTCACTTCTGGCACCGGCAAACGCGAAGGGAGGGATTAAAATTGTCCCGGCTGTTTTGGGCATCAGCGTCAGGTTCCACTGCGTCCAGCTCTCGCTCTTACCGTTAACGGAACGCATCTGCCGACT
>JBFGYY010000316.1:0-4463 GCA_041587095.1 Motiliproteus sp.
CCGCTCATAGCTCGGGGCCTGCAGCTCCAGGCGTAGCGTGCCGTCGTCGCCCTGATAGTTGATGCCTTGCAGGCTGATGCCCTGCACCTGTTGCAGCGGCAGTATCAGCTTGTCGAGTAGTGGCAGCAGCGCATCGCCCTGACCCGCACTGCGCAGCGCTCGCAGCCGCTGGGACATCTGGCTGCGCGCATTCACCACCCGGCGTATATCGGGAAAGGTGTCGGTGAGCACCTGCGCAATCTGTTTATCCAGCGCGGATTTGCTTTGTTTGAGTTGCTGGTTATCCCAGGCCAGTCCGGCCATCTGGGCGATAAAGAGCAGGAGCAGAATGATGGCGGGTAGACGCCAGTTGCGCAGCAGGTCACCGGTAGGGTTTTGCTGCCGGTAATCGCCCTGCAGCAGGTTGCCGTTCAGGGCCTGAGTCAGGTTGCTGGCCAGCAACTCCAGAGGGGCGCGATCCAGCGGCTGCGGGTCGACGTTCTCTGCCGTCAACGCCCGGGCGCTGTCGGCATCCCCGGCGTGATAGAGATGCAGCGGCTGGCTGATCTCCTTGGCCGCTTGCGACCACCAGGGGGCGAAGGCCGCGCTGTCTATAGCCATGCCGGCCCAGCTCTTGGTGCGGATCAGGATCTGCCGGCGCCAGTCGAGGCCGTACAGGGTGTCACCCGGGGCGGGCAGCAACAGGGTATCGGGCAGTAGCGCCTGCAGGGTCAGCCCGGCTTCCTGAAAGCGGCTCAACCAGCTGTCCATCAGCGTGCGCGCCACCACGGCAACCGGGTAGTGACCGGAGGCGATGGCGGGGCCGACCACGAAGTGCTGATTATCCAGCTCGTCGGCCAGCTGCTCTTCAAGCTGAAAGGGGATGGCTTGCCGTGCGGCACGGCTGTCATTGGGTAGGCGCACATCGGTCATCAATATCTGGCTGCCCGGTAACAGCGCGTAGCAGGGTAGCGCGGCGTGGGCGCTCAGGTCGGCCAGTTGCGCAGCGCTACTCAGTTCTCCCTGAGCCGTGGCGCTATGCGTACTGCTGTTCCAGATCAGCCAGTACAGGGGCTGGTCGGTTTGCTCCGGGAGGGCGATGATCAGTCGGTCGCTCATCAAACCACCTTCCGTGTGGGTACGGCCCGCTGGACGCGCGGACGGGTATAGGGACGATCAGTCATGGCTGGTTCCGTAATAGCGTTGGTAGGCGCGAAAATGCCCCTGATCCAGACGCAGCCTGCTGTTGAGTATGAAACGGCTATCGTAAAAGGTTACGGCGGTCGTGGCTATAAAGAAGCGGGACTGGACGCTAAGTTGTTTTTTAATGTCGTCGCTGGCGGGGTTGGCCGTGCTGATCGCCGGCGGTAGTAGTGCCCAGAACGCGTCTACATCGCTGTAGCCCTCGGCGGGGCGCTGCTGGATCAGCAGTTCGGCATCGCTGAGGGGTAAATTACCTTCGAACAGTGCGCTGAGCAGCGCGGCCTGCGCTTCGCTGAGGGTGTTGATATTCAGTAACAGCTTGTCGTCCGGCAGGGCGCAGAGAAAAGGCGCCAGTTGCTGGCGGATAGCCGGTTCGAAGCCCTGCAACAGCCCCAGTTCACTGCGCTCGGCCACCGTGCTGTTGAGCGGCTGGTAGGCGGGTGTCTGACCGCTGTAGTGCAGATCTTCCACACCGTCGAAGCCGCTGGGCTGGCTGTCGCTGTCCAGCCAGTCGCGCAGCACTTCGTTCAGGGGCTGAACCTGTTGCGGGTCGATATCGACCAGCGCGAACAGGGTTTCGAACTGGCGCTGTAATAAGGGGGTCGGACCACTGGTGATGGGGGTCTTGAGGCTGGTGAGTGCGTTGATATTGAAACAGGCCTGCTGATCGCGGATCGACAGACTCGCGCCGCCGCCGTCGAAGGGGTATTGCAGGTTCGGGTTGGCCCAGCCCTGTTGCAGGTTGGCCGAAGCGCCCGTGCCAAGATCCTCATCGAGAATCCGCCGTGCCAGGCGCTCACCGCCAAGGGCGTACCAGTACGCTTGCTGGTGCTGAAAGCGGTTTTGCGCCAGGCGCAGATCGAACTGGATCAGCCCGGACACTTCGGTGGCCAGCATGGCGATAATGGCAACAGTGAGTAGCACCAGAATCAGGGCGACGCCGTGCTGGCGCGGCGGCCGTTGGCAGGCGTGGCGTCCTTTCAATCGCCGGGCAGGCACTGCTGCGTCGCCACAGTATGAAGGATGAGGTCGCGCGTGCGGCTTATCCATCGGCGAGCAGTACCCGTTGTTCAATAGCCCCGTACGGGGACAGTTTCAGTTCTACCGCGATCGCCTTGGGCAGCGCCGGTGTCGTGGCGGTGGTGCTGAGGGGCGGCCAGCTGTCTATCCAACTGTTATCATGAAAGAAGCGAATACTTACTTCGTCTATACCTTCTGATAATAGGCGGCTGTGGTAGCTGTCTTCCCCCCAGGGATCGAGCACTGCGCTGCTGTCGCGCAGCAGCTTGCCATCGTCAAGGCGGTAGCGAATCCGTTCGATCGCACTGGAGGGGCGGCCGTTATTCAATTCGCGCCGACCGCCCTTGAAAAAGCTGATCAGGGTCTGGCCCGCGCTGTAGCGGTCTTCGGCAAAGATGTTGAGTCCCGGCGTGATCGGGTCGCCCTGCAGGTCACGCCCTTCACGCAACAGGATCTGCTCCAGGTCACGGCGGATCTGCATCTGCGTGCGCTGCAGCTGTTCCAGCGTGGCGATACGCCGGGTCAGCGTTTCGTGGCTGGTGATACCGGCATCAAGCGCTGTAGCAGTGGCGACCCCCAGCATGGCCAGCAGGCCGATGGCGATCAGCATCTCCAGCAGGGTAAAACCCCGTTGCCGGATTACCGGCATGCCGCGTTTGCCGCGCCAACTATTGGCGCCGCGGGATCGGCTGGTACACATCAGGGCTGCTCTCCCATAAAGGCGAGCAGCTCGGCCAGCGGGGCCTCTTTGTCGAGGCCGGCGCTGAGGGCCACTTTACGGATCGCGCTATCTTCGGTCGCCGTGACCACCTGATGCCAGTGAAATTCCCGTCCGGCAAACTCGACCTTGCCGTTGCTGCGGCCGACGCCGGGCCACTGTGGCTGCAGGTGCAGACTCACCAGCTGGTTATGCGCGACTTGCTGGGCGAAATAGCGCGACTCCAGAGCCTGGGTATGGCGGGCGCTTTCCCCCAGAACCTTAAACAGGCCGCCGGCGGCGACGGCAAATACCGCGACCGCGACCAGCAACTCCAGCAGGCTCATACCGCGCTGGTGGCAGGGGGGGCTTGGCAAGAGACGGGCGGCCATCAGGGTTTCTCCACCGGGTGGTAGCCAAGACTGCCGGTGGTTTCGTTATCGACCACAAAGCGTTTGTCGCCGTCGCTGGCGCGTAGCAGAAGACTGAAGGGGGTGATCTGCCCGTCGCTGAGCAGTAACACCTGCGGCCCGCTGTCGGTGCTTTCGCTTTCGTTCTCGGCGCTGGTTGCTGCCGAGCGTGGCGCCAGGTCGAGAACCTGCCCCTCGATACTCAGGCTCAGGCGCAGGTTCTCGGCCAGAGTGTGGGGGGCCAGCTGTGGGTCGTCATCCATAGCTGTCCAGGCATCGCCGTCGAGACGAAAAAAGCGGTACTCGCCGGCATCGACCCGCAAGCCGTAATCGGTTACCCCGAACACGGCTTTTTCTTCCAGCAGGTGCAGGCGCTGGTAGAGGCGCAGGGCTTCGCTGGCAACGCTGCTGTCCTGCCGGCCGGGCAGGTTCAGCGCTACCATGCCGACGCTCAAACCGATCAGCAGCAGGGTCAGCATCAGCTCCAGCAGGGTGAAGCCGCGCTGATTACCAGTTGCCGATATCGGCAGCAAGTCCTTCGCCCCCTTCTTCACCGTCGGCGCCCAGGGAGTAGAGATCGATCGGGCCGTGATCGCCGGGTTGCAGGTACTGGTACGGATTCCCCCAGGGATCGCTGGGCAGGCGTTTGATATAGCCGTCGCTGGCGTAATTTTTCGGTTCGGGGCTGATATCCGGGCGGCTCACCAGCGCTTCGAGGCCCTGATCGGTGCTGGGGTAGCTGAAGTTGTCCAGCTTATACAGGTCCAGCGCCTGCTCGAGGATGGAGATATCGGCTTTGGCTTTCTCGACCATCGCCTTATCCTGGTTCTGCAGCAGGTTGGGGGCAACGATGGCCACCAGCAGACCGAGAATAACGATAACGACCATGATTTCCAGCAGTGTGAAACCGCGCTGGCGTTGGCTGAGTGGGTGGGACTGTTGCAAGGTAATCTCCCTATTTTGCAGAATGTTAAGGTCTGGGTATCAGGTTGTGAAACGGTGTTGTGCTTAAATACGGTCGCTCTTTGCACGGGCGTTTAATGCCGGGTTATTGTCTTTGTTAACGGTGGGCTAAGGCACCGTCAGGTTATTCATCTGCAGGATCGGCAGCAGGATCGCCAGCACGATACAGAGTACCACCACGCCCATGGTGA
>JBFGYY010000317.1:0-4410 GCA_041587095.1 Motiliproteus sp.
CGCTTGCCTTCCTTCTTGGAGGCGGCGCCCAGCACATTCAGTGCATGGCGAACCCGTGCGCGGGAGAGGTCCGGCCCGAGAATTTGCATGGAGTCGACCACCGACACAGTGGCTGAGGTACCTGCGATGGCGACAAACAATGGAAACAGGAAGTCCCGGATCTTGAAGTCCATCGCTTTACCGAGCGCGCTGAGCTCGGCAAAAATAGCATCCTTGTCCCAATGCCGCTGCGCTTCAAGGTGCCAGAGTGAAAATTGCAGAATGCGTCGCACCTGCTCGGTTTCTAAGCTCTTGTGCGTGAAAGCCTCCTCTTTCAGATCCAGCATACCCGCCATCAGGAACCCGGCCAGAGGCACCACATCGGAGAACTTCTCAACCCGGGGCTGAATCAGCGGAATGATCGGCGACAGGTAGTCGCTATTCAGCGCCCACTCCTGAAAACGCCGCGCGAACGCCTCGCTATCGAGGTTTTCACGGATCCACAGGCCATTCAGCCAACTGAGTTTTTCAATATCAAAGATAGGGCCGCCCAGAGAGACACGCTGAATATCGAAGTTATCGAACATCTCCTGCCGGGTAAACTTCTCCCGCTCATCCGGCATGGACCACCCCATGCGCGCCAGATAGTTGAGCACAGCCTCAGCCATATAACCCATGCGCTGATAGTAAAGAATGCTGGTCGGGTTCTTACGCTTACTCAGTTTGGACTTATCCGGGTTGCGCAGCAGCGGCAGATGGCAAAGTGCCGGAGCATCCCAGCCGAAGTATTTATACAGCAGCAGATGCTTTGGTGCAGAATTGATCCACTCTTCACCGCGGATCACGTGGGTAATGCCCATCAGGTGATCATCTACCACATTGGCCAGATGGTAAGTCGGCATACCATCGGCCTTCATCAACACCTGCATATCAACCTGTGCCCAGTCGATATCAATACGGCCGCGCAGCATGTCATCGACTTCACAACTGCCTTCGGCTGGCACTT
The DNA here is from genome assembly GCA_041587095.1 of Motiliproteus sp. GTDB lineage: Bacteria > Pseudomonadota > Gammaproteobacteria > Pseudomonadales > Balneatricaceae > Motiliproteus. The sequence continues at coordinate 986 of JBFGYY010000317.1, forward strand.
TCATACGCACCACGTGGGGCTCGCCCGCCGCGATACGCTGGGCTACCTCAGCCGGGTCAAGGGAGAGGCAATGACCGTCATAACCGATGGACTGTTTATTGGCCATCTGTTCGGCACGCAAACTATTCAGGCGCTCGCTAGTGCAGAAACAACGGAACGCATGACCGCTTTCAACCAACTGATCACAGTGAGTCTTATAGATATCCCCGCGCTCGCTCTGCCGGTAGGGTCCGTGGGCACCGCCCACATCTGGTCCTTCGTCCCACTCCAGTCCTAACCATTTCAGGGAATCCAGAATCGCCTGTTCCGATTCCGGCGTGCTGCGAGTCTGGTCAGTATCTTCAATCCGCAAAATAAATTCGCCGCCATGCTGGCGTGCAAATGCAAGATTGAACAGGGCTATATACGCAGTGCCTACGTGAGGGTCACCGGTCGGAGAAGGGGCAATTCGAGTACGAACAGTCATCGCTTGGAAGATTCCGCTCTGCTAAGAAAATGAGGCTGAAAAAACGATCATTATAGCGGGATCACAGCCAGAGCGGCCAGCGCTTACTGACTATCTACCTTAAAGTGTAAAACGCCAACCAGAGTGCGTAGGACGAGGGAGCGATAAGAAAGCATCAATATTGCCCGCCGGACCGTCACGGGCATGCATAGTAGCGGCAAATTGAGGCGGTTAAGTCCGTTATAGGTGAGCGATGGAGCGGTAAATTTGGGCTCCTGCCTGCCTATCTGATGAAGAGAAGGTTTCCACGCCTTGAACGAAATCGTTATACTATAACATTACACTTTGGAGCGACCTATGAAGCCCTTCATTCTGGCACTGACCGTCCTGCTGACGCACACCACTTCCGCGCAGGCGTTAGACGTTGTAACGAGCATCAAACCGCTACAGCTACTGACGCAGGAGCTGATTGATACCGATGACCAGCTAACCCTGCTGCTCCCTGCCATGGCGTCACCCCACGACTACCAGATGCGCCCCTCCGATATGCGTAAACTCCAACAGGCAGACCTGTTTCTATGGATCGGCCCGCAGATGGAACGCTTTCTGGCGCGTCCGCTTCGCTCAGCCCTGACCTCCGAAAAGCGCCTGGCGTTGCTGGATACCGACGGACTCCATCTGCGCTATGGCGGTCACCATCACGAAGAGACACATCAAGCTGATTCGGACCGGGATGAACACGGCCATGATGAGCCGGCTCATGACAGGCGAAGCCATAGCGACCACCCTCATGACGAGCAGAAGTCTGAAAACACCGCTGTCAGCAATCCAGCCAACCTTGACCCGCATATCTGGCTCAGTCCCGTCAACGCAGACAAAATGGCCAGGCGTATCAGCGCAACATTGCAACGCCTCAACCCGGAAAAAGCCAATCAATACCGACATAATCTGGAGCAGTTCCTGCTCCGGCTGCACCAGACCGATAAGATCATACGCGCGAAGATCGAACCCTTGCACAATCAGGGCTATATCGTCTTCCACGACGCGTTCGGCTATTTTGAGCAGCATTTTGGCCTTGAACACGAGGCGGCCTTCACGCCCTCCCCCGAACGACGCCCGGGAGCCCAGCAGATTGGGCTGATACGCCAGTTACTGCAAACTCGTCAAGCCACGTGCCTGTTTACCGAGCCACAGTTTAAATCGCCCTTGATTCGAACCGTGGCACAGGGGCTGACGATCAACCAGGTAGAACTGGACCCCATGGCAGGTAACATCGGGATCACAGGGGGTTATACCGCCATGCTCGCCGATCTCGGAGAACGCTTTAGCCAGTGCCTAAAGCCGCAGGACGATAACTAAGTCTGAATATAAAACGAAAAAATGCACGTAAGAATGAACTTTCTACAGGGCAAAGACTCCCAATAGTACTGCGAGACATTGCAGCGTTATTCGTTATCTCCTTCTCAATGCCTTCGGCCCCGCTTGCGGGGTCTTTTTTTATTCGCAGGCCGGGGACAAGCAGGAGAGCAGCGATCTAACAACACCAAACTTAGAGCGGCGCACTACAGCAAACCTGATTGCGTCCGCCGTGCTTCGCTGTATACAACGCCTTGTCCGCATCCCTTAACAGGCAATCAAGATCACTCGTCTGCACGCTGCGCCCCTCAACCGACGCCAGACCGATAGACACTGTCACATCGATATGCCGCTCCTCACTTCTGATCTGCAACTCTTCGCAAGATTTGCACAGGCGCTGGGCGATCTGCCACGCATCCATCACCCCCGTTTCGGGTAGCAACACAGCGAACTCCTCACCACCAACCCGCCCCAGTACGTCATAGTCACGCAGTGACTTTTCCAGGCAGCGCGTGATCGCCTGCAGGACCTGATCGCCCACGTGGTGACCATAGCGATCATTGATCTGCTTAAAATGATCAGCGTCGATAAGAAGCAGACTAAGGTCTTTTTTGTGACGACGGGCGCGATTAAACAAACGCTGCGCCAAGACTTCGAAATTTCGGCGATTATGCACTCCTGTCAGGCTGTCGGTGTTCGCCAGAACCGTCAATTTACGCGATAGTTTCTGCAGCTTCTCTTCTACCCTCTTTTTCGCAGTAATTTCCGTCGCCAGAATGAATAGCGCGCCACAATCCAGCACCTGCTCGGTCATTAAAAACCAGCGCCCGTCTGACGTGTCCAGCTCAAAAGTCCGGTAATTTGCCGAGCGACGTTTGCGGTGCGCCTTTTCAATCCAGTCTTCAACATCATCGGTCTCGACATGAATACCGCATTCACTCTGGTGTGCGTGCCGGATCAGGTCCGCGAACTTGAGTCCGGTAGCGGATTCAGAGGTCTGATCGAACAACGCGGCAAAGGCGCTGCTGCAAAAAACCAGCGTGTCATCATCATTAAAGATACCAAGACCGTCCGGACTTTTATCCAGAGCCTCAAGCAGCAATAACTGCAACGATTCGGGAATCAACGAAGCTGGGGGCATACATCAATCCTGTTAAAGAAATCCTGTAAAACAGGCCAGAAAAACAAATCGGGAAACGATTAACCTTCTGACAAATCAGGTGCCCTGACCCATCTGAGCTGCGCCACGGAGGGGTTAGCCAAACGAGCGCATGACATCCAAAAATATATCGCCGTAACGCTCCAGCTTACGCTTGCCAACCCCGCTAATCTGATTAAGAGCCGTCAGCGTCACCGGCCGTTTTTCGATCATTTCCACCAATGTTGCATCATTAAAGATAACGTATGGCGGTACATCCTGCTCGTCGGCCAGATCGCGGCGCAAGCCCCGCAAAGCCTGCCACAGCTCGCGCTCTTCGCCACTGAAGCGCTCGTGGCTGGCCACACGCACGCCGCGTCGCCCGACAGGACGCTTATCGCGGCGCAGTTGTATCGATTCATCCCCTTTCAACAGGGGACGGCAACTGGCTGATAACTTCAGGGCACCGTAGCCATCGATATCGAC
>JBFGYY010000318.1:0-4400 GCA_041587095.1 Motiliproteus sp.
ATCTGATAGACAGACACAGAGCTTTTTCGAGTAATAAAAACACGCATAGAACAGGAGCAATCATGGGGGGGAGTGAAAAAACATGGTATGACAGGGCATATAAGAACCTTACTCTTAACATCCATGTAGTTGTTATTAATATAGTTAATGATCAAGAGGCTTAAACGGTAATTCAAATACCCCGCCAGTTCAACAGGTCAAATCCAAAAATAAGATTTGGCTGATATAGGTCAAGTCATTATAGGGAAGCCATCGCCAAGCCAAACTGAAGCGCTCCGATCAAGCACAAAAACCGTGATCAGTCAGGCGAGTGTGCTGGTCACAATGCCGCATTATTTACACCAGGCGCCCGTCCTCCAGCAGCGACACGGTCTTGATCTGGGCATACAGCGACATTCCCTCCCGCAGCCCCAGCAGGTCAAATGACTTGCGGGTAATTTTCGATAATAACGTGTTATCGCCGCAGCGCAGGCGGATCAGCATACGCACCCCGTCAGGAAAGAGCTCAAAACTACTCAGAATCACGGGAAAAGTATTCAGCATGCTGCTGTCCTCGGGACGCCTTAGCGACAGTGCGACATCGCGGGCGGGGATACGGACCCGCACCCGGGCGCCGAGGGGCGCAGTACGCAATATGACACTCAAGCGATGCCCCTGCAGATCCAGATAACTCAGGCCGTGACCGGGGTCGTGGGCCAGTATGCGCGCCTCTATCACCGACGATTCATCGCCCAGATGATTGCCCAGAGGTAAGCGCGGCACCACGTCGGTCAGCAGCCCCTGATCGGCAACCCGTCCGGCCTCAAGATAGACCATGCGGTCGGCCAGACGGCAGACCTCCTCCAGACTATGACTCACATAAAGCGTAGGGATCTGCAGGCGCGAGCTGAGGCTATCCAGAAACGGTAAAATTTCGGCTTTGCCGCGCGCATCCAGCGCACTCAGGGGTTCATCCATCAACAACAGCGAGGGCTGGCTTAACAGAGCCCGTCCTACGGCCACCCGCTGGCGCTCGCCCCCCGACAACTTTGCCGGCATACGCATGAGCAGCGGCGCCAGTCCCAGCAGATCAACCACCTCATCAAAGCTGATACGTACCGGCACATTCGAGCGTTGCAATCCAAAACACAGGTTCTGCTGCACCGAGAGGTGCTGCAGCAAACTGGCTTCCTGAAACACATAACCAATGGAACGGCGATGCGGCGGACAGAAGGTGTTGGCGTCCTGCCAGCGGCTGTGCCCGACCTGTAAAAAACCTCGTTGCGCCCGCTCCAGACCGGCGACACAGCGCAACAGGGTGGTTTTGCCGCTACCGGAATGGCCAAATAACGCCGTCACGCCGTGATTCGGCAGCGAAAAGCTCGCTTGTAATAAAAAGCGTCCAACTTCGGTGGCAAAGCGTGCTTCAATGAGCCCCTGGCCCTCAGGATCGGACCCGCGTCGGTCATTGACACAGCGGCTCTGTGTCTGTGTTTCGCTGCCACCAGAAAATGTCGAAATCGCCCGCCGGACAACCGACGGACCCGCGACAACGGACTGCGCTGAATTCATGCTGCTCCTCCTGATTGGCAAATAAAAGCCTGGTCTGAATCAGTCTCCGGCCCGGACCAGGCGTTTTTCCAGCAGGTTCATTGTCAGGATACTGGCGAACGAGAACACCAGCAGACCGGCCGCCAGCTGATGCGCACTCTCCCATTCAAGCGCTTCGACATAATCGTAAATAGCGACGGCGACCACTTTGGTTTCTCCCGGAATATTACCGCCGATCATCAAGACCACACCGAACTCGCCCAACGTATGGGCAAACCCCAGAACCGCGCCGCTCAGCAAACCCGGTCGCGCCATGGGCAACGCGACCGAAAAAAAGGCATTCATGGGTGAAGCGCGCAGGGTGGCAGCCACTTCCATCGGCCGCCGCCCCATGGCTTCAAAGGCGTTGCGCACCGGCTGAACAACAAAGGGCATCGAGTAGATCACCGAGCCCACCACCAGCCCTTCGAAGGTAAACGCCAGGCGCAAGTCGAACCATTCCAGCAGCCAGGCACCGATAAAGCTGTTCGGCCCCATCATCAACAGCAAATAGAAACCCAGCACGGTCGGTGGCAGAACCAAAGGTAACGCCACCAGCGTTCCTACCACTTCACGCCACAGGCTCCGGCCGTTAGCCAGCCACCAGGCCAGCGGCGTGCCTACCAGCAACAGGATCAGCGTCGTGATCGAGGCCAGCTGCAACGTCAACCAAACAGCTTCCAGCATAGGTGTCGCCTCCTATTGCAACACTGGTGTCTGACACAACGCGTGGTTATATCGCATCGCTAGGCCACGACCGAACGACGCGACACAGTCTTCGGGTCTGCGATGATCGGACGGTAAATTTCGACCCGATCGCCCTCATTCAACAGCGTATCCAGCTTGGTAAATTTGCCGAAGATCCCCACTTTCTGTTGACTCAGGTCGATGGCCGGATAACGGCTTAAAATACCGGAGGCGCTGATCGCCTCCTCTACCGAGCTCCCCTCCGGCAGTGTGACGGGGATCCAGTTCTGCCGTCCGTTTTCTGCATAAACCACTGATATTTTCATACGTTTCTCCCGGCTTCTGCTCGTATCTGATAACCACCTTGCGGCTCGACGGGACGCTTTTCGTCAGCCCCGTTTTCAACCCGGTGGCCATGGTTGATGTGCGGACTCTGAATCAACAAACCTGTGGATCAGCCGCAACGCTGCGGCGAGTCCGGCGCCGTTCCAGCACCCGCTTGCCGGCGACCAGAAAGCCCAGCATCAGGAACGCTCCCGGCGGCAAGACAATCAACAGGAAGCCGTCATAGTCGGGGATCAGTATCAGCTCCATAAACCCGAACAGTTCACCCAGCAGCAGGTGGGCGTTGGCAAACAGGGTCCCGCTGCCGATAATCTCGCGCACAGCCCCCAGCGCAACCAGAGCCAGGGTAAAACCAAGCCCCATGGCCACGCCGTCGACAATCGACGGCAGCACCCGGTTTTTGTAGGCGAACGCTTCAGCACGTCCCAGAATGGCGCAGTTGGTCACGATCAGCGGAATAAACAACCCCAGCACTTTATGCAGTTCATGTAACCAGGCGTTCATCATCAGATCGACCAGCGTCACCACGGTCGCGATCAGCAACACAAAGGCGGGGATCCGCACCTCTGCAGGGATCACCCCGCGCAGCATCGAGACCAACAGGTTCGACACCACAAACACCAGCAGCGACACCAGCCCCATCCCCAGGCCGTTGGTGGCAGTGCCGGTTACCGCCAGCAGCGGACACAGGGCCAGCATCTGCGAAAAAACGACGTTGTTGTTCCACAGCCCTTCTCGCCAGAGTTCCCGATAGGGGTGTCTTTCGGGCACGCACTTGTCGGGCATACAGGTTCCGGCTGTCTGTTCCTGATTCACTTTGACACCTCCGCGACGGCTGCTTGTGTGGATGCTTGCGAGACTTGTGTTACCGGCGCCGAGATGCCCGCAGCCGCTCCGTTCAGCTCCAGCGCTGAATCGATGCCTACGCTTGGATCCGACGGGGCAGCGGTAGCGCTCTCGTCAAGAAGCGGTTGTTTGGCAAAGGCCGGCTGATTGTCTCTATGCAACAACAGGCCTTTCTTGACGGCCTTGACCACCGCCCGGGGAGTAATCGTGGCGCCGCTGAACTGATCAAACTGTCCGCCATCTTTGCTCACGGCCCAGCGCCGGTCGTCTTCGCCCTCCAGGCTCATGCCGTTAAAGCTTTCTATCCAGTCATCTTTGGCAATTTCAATCTTGTCCCCCAGCCCGGGGGTTTCGGTGTGCGAGAGCACGCGCACACCGAGTACCTGTCCGTCGAGCCCCACGCCCATCACGATCCTGATGAGTCCGGAATACCCCTCTTCGGCCACTTCAAATGCCGCGGCGACCGGCTCGTTTGCCAATGTTGCCAGGTAGAAACTCAACGACTCAGCTTCCGACAGCTGCAGCTCGACCCGGGTTCTGCTGGGGTCGTTGTCGTGCATCTCTGCAGGAAGCACCTGGGACAGTGACGCCTGCAGATCTTCGAGCAGGCGCTGCCGAATCGGCTCTTCGGTACCGGCAAAACCCATCGCGAGCAACGTCCCGGAAATAGCGGCCATCATGCCCAGTACTCCGGCAAAAAAAGCGGGGCGCTGGGTATAACTCGGCTTTAACCTGCCTTTGCCTATCATGCGTTTTCCTCCGCTTTCACGAACCCGCCAACCTCAGCAGGTGCCCCCCCGTCGTCTGGCACGACTTTTAAGGGCAGTCCATTCCGGTCTCGACCGAATATGCGTGGCCGGGTGTAATGATCGATCAAGGGGGTCAGGGCATTCATCAACAACACGGCAAAGGCCACACCTTCCGGGTATCCCCCCCAGGTGCGGATCACATAG
>JBFGYY010000319.1:0-4385 GCA_041587095.1 Motiliproteus sp.
AACGCTCTGCAAAAGCAGATCGCCTTCGTTGTTGCCCAGGATCAGGTTCAGTGCGGGCGGTAGCAGGGTGTTCAGCAGGCCGCCGGGAAGGTTCAGCGAGCCAATCTTTAAATAGTCAAAGCGCAACTGGTCGCTAGCTGCGGGTAAGCGTGTACTTACTGACAAGTAGCGCCCGAGGGGCGTGTTGGGTAGCGTAATGGTGATGGCGGCTGTTGCCCCGGCGGTATCGATACGGGCGTAACCTTTTACTTGCGGGTAAGCCCGGGACAATAAGGCGAAAAGGCTGTTGGCATCGTGCTCGCTGATTATCAGCGGTGTCGGTTTCTGCGAGCGGGAACTGTTGCGCCAGGCGCGCGTGGCCAGTTGTTTGACACGATTGGCCTGCGCCGGGTCGGCGCTGGAGGCCGTTGTGACCACAGGCTGCTCATCGATCGCAAGCACAACCAGACCGGCCGCACCGATCAGCAGCAGAACCGCCAGTAACAGGGTCAGGCGCAGGCCTGTTTTTAATAGAGACATCGATGGCCTACCGCTTGCCGCGTCTTGTTTTCCCGTGCAGCGTTTAAGCATGCAGCGTCGTTCACGGCTAATCAGCCTTGTGTGTAAGCATGGCGTACCTCGGCGGCGATCAGCTGAATGCCCCGTTTTACCTGTTCGGCGTCCTGGCTGTAGGTGACGCGGATACATTCGTGGCGGTGTTGCCATTCATCGGGGATGCCCGGAAAGAAATAGTGGCCGGATACGACGATCACGCCCTTGGCCTTCAGCCGCTCGTACAGTTCCAGGCTGCTGATCGGCAGGTCTTTGAACCAGAGCCAGAGGAACATGGCGCCTTCGGGTTTGTGCACGTAAAAAGGCGTATCCCCCATGGCCTGATGCAGCCAGCGCACCGCATTTTCAGCGCGCTGCTGATAATAGGGGCGGATCAGGTCGCGACTGATGGTGATGATCTCGCCGCTGCGGACCATGTCCTGAGTAAGTACCGCACCGAAACTGCCGGTGGTCAGATTGATGATGGCGTTGATGCCCGCCAACGCCTGGATAATCTCTTCGCGCGCGATCACGATGCCGGTCCGGGCGGCAGGCAATCCGAGCTTGGACAGGCTCATGCAGACGATGCTGTTTTCATTCCATAGCGGGGTCGCGTCGGTAAAAATCAGGTTAGGAAATGGTGTGCCGTAGGCGCCGTCTATAATCAGCGGGATATCATGGGTTTTGGCCAGCGCATCCAGCTGTTCCAGTTCGTCATCGGTGATGACATTGCCGGTCGGGTTGGTCGGACGGGAGACGCAGATGGCCCCTGTGCTATCCGTGACGCGAAAATCGTTGAAGTCGACCCGGTACTTGAAGGTATGTTCGTCGAGAAAATCGATCTGCGGATGGGCAGCCGTGAAAAAATCCGCGCTGAGGCCAGCGTCGGCATAGCCGATATATTCCGGCGCCATGGGCAGCTGGATCCGCCGGTGCTGACCGTCATCGCAATCGCCGGCAAACATATTGAAAAGCATGAAAAAGCCGGACTGGCTACCGTTGGTCAGGGCGATATTGCGTCGGCTGATATCCCAGCCCAGTTCGCGCCTCAGCAGGCGGGCCAGATTATCGAGAAATTCGCTCTCGCCCTGGGGCGGGTCATACACGCCGATCAGATGCTGAAATTCGCGCGGATTGTCGAGGGTGCGCTTTAAGCGTTCATGAAACAGTTGCTGAACTTCAGGAATATGACCGGGGTTGCCGCCACCCATCATGATCATATCCTTGCCGCTGGAAAGCGCCTGGCCCAGATCGTCCATCAGACTCAGGATGCCCGATTCGCTGGTGAACTTGCGGCCGAAAGAAGATAGTTTCATTGCCTTGCCTGATTCGCTTTTTTATATCGGTATCAATATTCTAGCGGTGTCGCAGGGGCAAAGATAGGGGAGGTCATGTGGACAGTTTGTCGGCCATTCGGGATGCGGCCTTATACCGGCTGGGAGCCCGGGAGCACAGCCGGTGGGAGTTACAGCAAAAATTAGCGCTCAAATTGCAGCGCAGTGGTGCTGACGATGCACTCATAACGGCCATCGCAACGGTGCTGGATAGCCTGGAAGCCGATGGTTATCTCAGTGACCGGCGTTTTGCCGAGAGCTTTGTGCGTTCGCGTCACGATCGTGGCCAGGGGATGCTGCGCATACGTCAGGAGTTGCGTCAGCGCGGTATCACTAATGAGCTGGCGGAGGAGGCCTTTGCGCTGCTGGATTATGACTGGTTTGAACTGGCGCGTTCCGTCCGGGAACGGCGCTTTGGTCTCGACGCGCCCGTTGACCGCAAGAGTTATGCGAAGCAAGTCCGTTTTCTGCAGTATCGGGGCTTCAACCCCGATCAGGTGCGCTATGCGCTGCAAAGCGATGGAAATGAGTGAATATAGGCCTTGTGACGCGGTTTTTGGCGGTTTTACCCTCGCACCGGCCACTGTATACTAACGCGTTTTTGTATGGCTTTTAGTCTGCCGGGCAAGGTTGATGCGAGACAACCTGCGCAAGGTTTGTGCAGGGGCCTGTTTCACGGTTTTTTGGGTGGTTGATTTGGCGCAGACAGATTTGATCCCGATCGGGGTGTGCGCGTCGGCTTAGTGAACGAAATCGGTTTGGTGAATAACTTTTATGAAATATATGACTAGCGCGCAGATTCGTCAGGCTTTTCTGGATTACTTTAACGGCCAGGGGCACGAGGTTGTTGCCAGCAGCCCTCTGGTTCCCGGCAACGACCCCACACTGCTGTTCACGAATGCCGGCATGGTGCAGTTCAAGGACGTATTCCTCGGCGAGGATAAGCGTTCCTATAGCCGGGCAACGACGTCGCAGCGCTGCGTGCGCGCCGGCGGTAAGCACAATGACCTCGAAAACGTGGGATACACCGCACGGCACCATACGTTCTTTGAAATGCTGGGCAACTTCAGTTTCGGAGATTACTTCAAGCCCGAAGCTATCCGCTTTGCCTGGGAATTTCTGACCTCTGATCAGTGGATGGGAATCCCCAGCGACAAGTTGTGGGTCACGGTATACGAAGAGGATAACGAAGCGTTTGCTATCTGGTCCGAAGAGGTGGGTGTGCCGGTCGAGCGCATTGTGCGTATCGGCGATAAAGGCGGACGTTATAACTCCGATAACTTCTGGGCCATGGGCGATACCGGACCATGCGGCCCCTGTACCGAAATATTCTATGATCACGGTGCGGATGTAGCCGGTGGCCCTCCCGGTAGTCCGGAAGAGGATGGCGATCGCTATATAGAGATCTGGAACATTGTTTTCATGCAGTACAACCGTTCCGCCGATGGCAACATGGCTCCCCTGCCCAAACCCTCTGTGGATACCGGCATGGGTCTGGAGCGTATCGCTGCGGTTATGCAGAGTGTGCACAGTAACTACGAGATCGATATGTTCGCCCGTCTGCTGCAGGCGGTTGCTGACGTGACCGGTGCGACGGATATGGGCAACAAGTCATTGCGCGTTATTGCTGACCATATTCGCTCGGCGGCCTTCCTGGTTGTAGATGGTATCGTGCCATCCAACGAAGGGCGCGGTTACGTGTTGCGTCGCATTATGCGCCGGGCTATCCGTCATGGTCATAAGCTGGGTGCGCAGGGCAACTTCTTCCATAAGCTGGTGGCACCGCTGGTCAAGGAGATGGGCGAGGCCTATCCCGAGCTGAGCAAGATGCAGGCCCAGGTTGAAACGGTGTTGCTGAAAGAGGAGCAGCAGTTTGCCAAGACCCTCGAACAGGGGATGCGGATCCTCGAGCAGGATCTGGCTGATCTGGACGGTACGTTGATCAGCGGCGAAACCGTTTTCAAGCTCTACGACACTTACGGTTTTCCCGTTGACCTCACGGCTGATATCGCGCGCGAGCGTGACCTGAATCTGGATATGGACGGTTTCGAGCAGGCGATGAATGCACAGCGCGAGCGTGCCCGCGCGGCAGGTAACTTCTCTATCGATTATAACGACAGCTTGCGTCTGGACCAGGAAACCACCTTCTGTGGTTATGACCGTCTGGAAGATAGCGCCCCGGTGCAGCTGCTGCTGCAGGATGGCCAGCAGGTCGACGCGTTGGCCGAAGGCAGCCGTGGTGCCGTACTGCTTGATCATACACCATTTTATGCCGAATCCGGCGGTCAGGCCGGAGACGTGGGTGTGCTGAGCGGCGATGGTATCGTGTTCCGGGTTGAAGATACGACCAAGCAGGGTAAGGCCTTTTTGCATATCGGTACCCTGGAGCAACACCTCGACGTGCTCGCTGGTCAATATCACCCGACTTTCCTGAGCCGCCACACAGCAGTCTTCCATGACGTGGGCCAGGCGCTCAGCAGCGCTGAGTTGCACGATGCGGGCAGCACCCTTGAGGGAATG
>JBFGYY010000320.1:0-4379 GCA_041587095.1 Motiliproteus sp.
CCCTTGTCAGTCCACCGGTGCTCAGGCTTTGCAGCACGACCGTCGCGATAATAACCATGAACACCATCGGTACCAGAATCGCCCCTTCGTGCCAGCCGAGTTGTTCCAGCTTTAGGGCAAACAGGCCAGAAACAGCGGCGGCGACGATGCCGCGCGGAGAAACCCAGGACAGCAGCAGTTTTTCACGCCAGTTCAGGTCGGTGCCCACGGCTGAGAGCCAGACACAGACCGGCCTGGCCACTACGAGTATGACCAGCAGCAGTATCACGGCGGGCCAGCCCAGCTCTGTGATCTGTTCGATCTGTATGCGGGCCGCCAGCAGGATGAACAATGCCGAGATCAGCAGCACGCTCAGCGTTTCTTTAAACTCGTGGATCGGTTCCATATCCAGGTGGTGCCGGTTGGCCAGAATCATCCCCATGACGGTGACTGTCAGCAGCCCGGATTCGTGGGCCAGTTCATTGGACAGGGCATAAACCCCGAGCATAAAGCAGAGCATGGCCGGGTTTTGCAGGTAATGGGGCAGCCAGTGATTCAGCATCACTTTCTCGGTCAGGCGTGCAGCGATCCAGCCCAGAATAAAACCGATCAGCAGTGTTACAAAGAAGGTCTGCAGCGTATGCGCCAGTGCCGCTTCCTGGCTGGAAACGACAAATTCATACACCAACACGGCGAGCAGGGCGCCGATAGGATCGATGATAATGCCTTCCCAGCGCAGGATGTTGGCCAGTTTGGCGCTGGGTCGCGCCGCGCGCAGCAACGGAACGATAACTGTCGGGCCGGTAACCACGACGAGTGCCCCGAACAGTGCGGCGATAGGCCAGGACAGATCCATAAGCAGGTGGGATGCGGCGGAGATGATGCCCCAGGTAATCAGCATGCCGACGCTGACCAGGTTGCGCACCATGGCGCCGTGACCGCGAATCTCGCGCATGTCCAGCGTCAGGGCTCCTTCAAACAGAATCACCGCAACGGACAGCGACACGATGGGAAACAGCAGTTCGCCGAACAGGGCATCCGGGTCAAGAATACCCAGGCCGGGCCCCATCAGCAGACCACTGAGAAGCAGCGGCAGAATCGCCGGGATGCGGACGCGCCAGGCCGCCCATTGGCAGGCCAGACTGATAACACCGATAAAGGCAAGCATGGATAAGGTACTTATGGCCATAAGATCATCACCTGATGTATAGGGGAAGCAATCGTAGAGCGGACTAACTCGGTTAAATGCACAGTCACAACCCGCATATTCCACACAGTGGCCAGCCTTGGAAACGCCAGAGACTTTTACCTGCGGCTATGCTAAAAGACAATAGCTTAGGATAGTCTCTTCCAGTGAAGGTGCTGAGCAACAGCGGCTTGAGGCGCGGATAAAGCGCAATCGGGATCAACTGACGCAACTGGCCGATCAGGAGGCCGCCCGGGATAACATGCCGGAACGACCCGGTGCCGGAGAATAATAAGACGGGTTGTGTGGATTGGTTCTGGTTGGATTGGCGCAGTGTAATCCGGCAAAAAAACATATCATCGCGTAACACACCACCCAGCAACACATGTCGTGCTATGACCATCGCTGCACCTAACGTCAGGTGATGGTTGTCCCCCTAACTCGACTTACTGGCTAAAGGATCCAGCCGTGCGTCCTTCTCTGCCCAAACCCTGACCTGGATCAAAAGAGCGATTTTGCATAGGCAGGACCCTGCTTAGACTAATTCGTTTTAGAAAAGAGCTTTCAGGCCGGTTAGTGGCGATTAATACACTTCTGGGGTGATATTTGTCACATGGGCGTGACGACAGTTGAAACGCTGACTGAAAAACGGTCCCAGAAGAGGGTGGGGGTTTTTGAACGAATGGTAAAAATGTGTGACACTGGTTCTACTTCAGTGACTATTATAGCCAGTGGAGACTGATCCGCAGAAAATGCCTCTGGTGCTCGACTATCAGGCTCTAACAGAATGAGTTAATCGAGGGCAGCGGAAACGGCATACACTGATGGTATGTGCTGATTAGTGGTTATTGCTCCCTGAGGGGGATGCACCAAGGAGAGGTGTTTTGTTTATGGCCAGGCACGGGTTGTTCAAAGTTGCTTTGCTGGTATTGGTGCTGTGTCTGTTCTGGATATGGGCCTCTTTTCAACTGATACACCACCATTCGGTAAGCCCTGATTTTCGTGTCGAGTTTGTGACCATCGCCGAACTGCTGCTGGGGGGCGCCTTAGCGTCCATATTGGCTGGTTATGTTTGGTGGAATCATAAGCCGGATCAGGGCAACCTGCGCAAAAACCGCCTGCGCCCCCTTCGTCTGGCGCTGTCCTGCGCTGCGGCGTTCTGGCTGGTGGTAGTGGTTAGCACCACCATGGTGCATATTGAGCAAAAGCGTGATCTAACCGAAAAACGTGCCGCAGCACTTACCGTGGTTGTTTCGTTGGCGGACAGCCTCAGTGGCTTGATCGATCAGTCCATATCGGCAACCACGGCGTTGGCTTATCTGGTGCGCAGCGGTCAGGGTGAGATTGCTGACTTTGATACCATTGCGCTGGAGTTGCAGGGCACGTCGCCCGGAATTACCAACCTGCAACTCGCCCCAAACGGCATCGTGAGTCAGATAGTACCGCTGGCAGGCAATGAAAAGGCGCTGGGACACGACCTGTTAGAGGACCCCACTCGGACCAGCGAAGCTTTTGAGGCCGTACGCAGCGGCGAGCTGACGCTGGCGGGTCCGTTTCAGTTGGTGCAGGGAGGCGTCGCCGTAATTGCGCGCCGCCCGGTGTTTCTTGATAGCTACGACAAGCGCCAACAGTTCTGGGGCTTCACCAGTGCGTTGATGATGCTCGACCCGTTATTAAGCTTATCGGGGATTAGCCTGCTGGAAGAACAGGGGTATTCCTGGGTGTTGGAGCATGCCAATTCCTTGGAGCATTCAGGTTCTTTTGCGCAATCTCTCCAGCCACTAACGGCGAATCCGGTCTCGCACCGAATTCGCGTACCCAACGGCGAGTGGCGGTTGAGCATCACTCCGGTCGGGGGCTGGATACACAGCAGCGAGACCACGCGTGAGGCATTATTCATTCTGATCGCCACACTTTTTTTTACGCTGGTGGCCTACGAGACCTTGCGCTATCCCTTCCTGCTGGAAGCGATTTTGGCGCGCCGCACCCGGGAACTGAATCAGGAACGGCTACTGCTGAACCAAACGCAGACGATTGCCCGTACCGGCAGCTGGAAGCATGAGCTGAGCGACCGTTTGCAGGTCTGGTCCGACGAAACCTTTCAGATTATGGGGCTGGAAAAAGGTCAACCGTTGCAGCCTGAGCAGGTTCTGGAACGCATTCACACTGATGATCGCAGTGAAGTACAGCGTCTTTGGCGTCGTCTGGTCTTCGGTTATCCTTACGAGACCGAGTACCGCATTCTGACCGCCCATGGTTATCGCTGGATCAGAGAAACGGCGATCGTGCAGTATCGCGGTGAAAGCCATGCGCACTCGGTAGTGGGCGCCTGTCAGGACATCACGGCTCTGAAGGAGGCGCAACAGGCGCTGAAAGAGAGCCAGGAACAGATGTCGTTGTCCCTGTCCGGGACCGAACTGGGCTTGTGGGATGTGGATTTTCTGGCTGATGAGATCAAGACCAATGCCCGCTGGTCCGAGATGCTCGGTTATCCGGCCGAAAATTTAACCAAAAGTTTTGAAACCTGGCAGCAACTGGTGCATCCCGATGACTTACCCGTGGCGATGCTGCGTCTGTCTGAGCATATACATGGTAAAAGTGATGTGTATCAGGCGGATATCCGGATGCGATGCAGCAACGGTGATTGGAAATGGATCCAGACCAAGGGCAAAGTATTTGAGCGCGATGCGCAGGGCCGGGCTCTGCGTGCGAATGGTACACACCTGGATATCAGTGAGCGTAAGGCCCTGGAGCATCAATTAAAGACGCTGACGCTGGCCGTAGAACACAGCCCCGTGGCGACGGTATTTACCGACACGACACCGAAAATCATCTACGTTAACCCGCGTTTCACCGAAGCTACAGGGTATAAGAAAGAAGATGTTATCGGCATGAACCCCAAGTTGTGGCAGTCGGGTAAAACACCGTTGAAAACCTATCAGGAGTTGTGGGACACCATTACGCATAAAAAGGTCTGGAGTGGTGAACTCTGGAATAAATCAAAGGATGGCTCGCCGGTACTTGAAAGTATCTCCATCGCGCCGGTGATCGATGATGACGGTGAAGTAACCAACTACGTGGCGGTTAAACAGGATATAACGGAAAAGCGACAGATGGAGGAAACGATCTGGTTTCAGGCCAATTATGACCAACTTTCCGGGCTGGCAAACCGCAACAGTTTTCTTGAACGTTGTCGTTTAGCTTTGGCGCGCGC
>JBFGYY010000321.1:0-4374 GCA_041587095.1 Motiliproteus sp.
ACCGCCGGTTGTGTTGACGTTGAACCCGCACTTGGCCGCGTGCGTGAGAAGATTGTCGGAGGCCTGCGCCTGCCCGGCGACGAAACCGGCGACTGCTTTATCTTCACCCAGAAGCTGGCCGACATGACCAAGGCGATGGGGGTCACTTACAAGATGAATACCCACGTGCTGGGCATTCTGACCGATGGTAACAAAATTACCGGCATTAAAACCAGCGCCGGTGTTAAGACCGCCGATGCTTACGTAGTTGCCCTCGGCAGTTACACCACACCGCTATTGGATAAAGTGGGCGTGCGGCTGCCGATCTTCCCGGTCAAAGGCTATTCCCTCACGGTCCCCATCACCAACCCGGAAGCCGCGCCGGTCTCGACGGTTATGGATGAAACCTACAAAGTCGCCATGACCCGTTTTGACGACCGCATCCGCGTTGCCGGTACTGCCGAGCTGGCGGCCTTCAGCGACGAACTGCTTGATCAGCGCCGCGCCACCGTATCGATGGTCGTGAACGATATCTTCCCCGATGGCGGTGATATCGAACAGGCGGAGTTCTGGACCGGTCTGCGTCCCATGACCCCGGACGGCACGCCTGTGGTCGGCGCGACCCGTTACCCGAACCTGTACACCAACAGCGGCCACGGCACGCTGGGCTGGACCATGTCCTGCGGCTCCAGCCAGTTGCTGGCCGATATCATTTCGCAGCGCAAACCGGGGATCGACCCGACCGGCCTGGACGTCAGCCGTTACGGGGCCTGAGCCGATTCAGCGACATCACAAACAGCATTACACGAACAGAAACCATCGAGGTATCAGCAGTATGGATATTCAACGCTTTGAAACCAAGCAACGTATGAGCCGGGCCGTTATTCACAACAATACCGTCTATCTCTGTGGCCAGGTCGCCAAAGACGCCAGCGCCGACATGGCGGAGCAGACCCGCACCACGCTGTCAAAGATCGACGAACTGCTGGCCTCGGTCGGCACCGACAAGACCCGCCTGCTGTCCGTTACCGTCTATGTCAGCACCATGGAGTTATTTCAGGAGATGAACGCTGTCTGGGATGCCTGGGTTCCTGAAGGTCTGGCGCCGGCACGCGCCTGCGTCGAAGCCAAGATGGCCCGCCCTGAATTACTGGTAGAGATGTCGGTCATCGCTGCCGTTTAATCCCAAGCCCCCCTGACATTGCATCAAGGAATTACCATGAGCACCAAGATCATCATCAACACAGACAAAGCTCCTGCGGCTATCGGCCCCTACTCTCAGGCCGTCAAAGTAGACAACACCGTCTATATGTCCGGCGCGATCCCACTGGATCCGGTCAGCATGGAAGTGGTCAGCGATGACTTTGAAGCGCAGGCCGAACAGGTGTTCAAAAACTTGTCCGCCGTAGCTGAAGCGGCAGGCGGCTCTTTAGCCGACGCCGTCAAACTCAACGTCTACCTCACCGACCTGGCCAACTTTGGCCTGGTGAATGAAGTGATGATGCGTTACTTCGATGCGCCTTATCCTGCCCGTGCAGCGGTTCAGGTCAGTGCACTGCCTAAAGGTGTCGCGGTTGAAGTTGAAGGCGTGCTGGTTGTTTAATTCACGATAAGCCGCTTTTTTCGGTAATATCTGGGGATCTACCCGCCAAAACAGCGGCAGATAGACCCCACAGAACAGTAAGCAGGAGTACCCGATGAGCCGAGCGGCCAAAGCCAGCATCAATCTGGATGCCATCCGCCATAACTACCTGCTGGCTAAGCAGCTGGCGCCCGGCGCCCGTGCGGTCGCCATCGTGAAAGCGGATGCTTACGGTCACGGCGCCATCGCCGTGGCCCGAGCCCTGGCTCCGATTGCCGACGCCTTTGGTGTGGCTTGCCTGGAAGAGGCGGTCAGCCTGCGTAAAGCCGGCATTGATCATCGACTGCTTTTGCTCGAAGGTTTCTTCTGCGCCGACGAACTGGATACGATTGACCGCTTGCGGCTTGATATCGTTATCCACAGCCTGCACCAGCTGGATCAGCTCGAGCAGGCGCGCTTAAAACAACCCGTCCGGGTCTGGCTCAAGCTCGATTCAGGGATGCACCGGGTTGGCCTGAACCCCGCCGACTTTAGCGCCGCCTACCAGCGCCTGCAGGTTTGCGTACAGGTAGCAGAGGTCGTGCTGATGAGTCACTTTGCCCGCGCGGATGAGAGCGATGTTAGCGCCACCCGCGACCAACTCAGCCTATTTAAGCAGACCACCGAAGGCATGACGGCACCGGTCAGCCTGGCCAATTCGCCGGCCATACTCTCCTGTCCTGCCAGCCACGGCGACTGGATTCGTCCCGGCATGATGCTTTACGGGGCATCTCCCCTGGAAACCCCCAACGCCAACAGCCGGCAGTTACGCCCCGCCATGACCCTCTCTTCCGAGATCATCGCGATCCGTGACCTGCAAGCCGGCGACCCGGTAGGCTACGGCACCCGGTTTCGCTGCGAGCGCCCGACCCGCGTTGGCGTCGTCGCCATGGGCTACGGCGACGGCTTCTCACGGCACGCTCAAAACGGCACCCCCGTGCTGGTAAACGGCCAGCGCTGCCCGCTGATCGGGCGTGTTTCGATGGATATGCTGACTGTGGACATCAGCAACCTGCCCGAGGCGAAAATTGGTGACAAAGTCGTGTTCTGGGGCGAACAACTCCCCGTGGAAGAAGTTGCGCAGGGCTGCGACAGCATTCCCTACGAGCTGGTGACGACACTGACCAGCCGCATACCGCGTGAATACAACAAACCTTGTAAGCTATGAATAAAAGATAAACACGGACGTAAAAAGGCTAAACGTCCTATCGAGAGAAGTTAGAAACGCAAACCGCGTAGAAAAGACGATTATTTACTGTAAAGGGTGACCAAGGTTCGCTGATCCGGCACCCCAGTCAATGGTAGGTTCTGCTGTTGCTGAAAAGATCTCAAAGCGTTTTCATTTTCTTCTTTAAAGACCCCGTCCTCTAAGAACTCAGTATTGTTTATTTCATTAAGCTTTTTCTGAATGTCAGCAACCACATCCTTGTAAATAAAGAGTTCCTGTGTTCCATATTTTATTTTCGTTATAGCGGAAAAATTTGTTAGCTTGGTATTTACCAGCGTTCTTAATAGCTGATTGATAGCACTGAAAAAATTCACATTACTGTTCTTACCGCAATAGTTAGCGATTGCCCCTGATAGAAGCTGTGTTGACTGCCACGGCGAAATATCGAATGTATCTTGGTTATATTGATTAAAGGCTGTTGTATATCCATCGATCCAGCCTCCAAATGAATAATATTCGTTATTTTTTTGCTTATACGCCTCTACATAGCGCTCACAACTGACTGCACCTGCACCTTTGATCGCGAACTTACTTTCAGCATCGCCCGCTAAGACATGCGTCGTTAGCAACCAACCCGCAAGCACTATGTAAATAGCGTTCATTCCTGCCCCTTAAAATTGATTGTCATGCTGTGTAAGATTTTCTCAATGAGCCAAATCCTAACAGGCTAACCAGCATTAACCAAATTGTGGCTGGAACGGGGACCTGATTAGCGTCGGTATCAAAAGTAATAGGGGTCTGGTTAATATTAACGATTCCGCTGCCAACAAATGTCAGCCCTGTGTTGAATGCGAGTGTATCGAGCGGATCTAACGATTCAGCTGTGCTGATATCAAGAATCTTAAATGTATCGACCCCCCCGATAATGCCCGTCTCAGCGAAAATATCAAATACTGTCCCAGCCGTTATGCTGTATTCGACACCATCAATAAGCACAGTGAAATCCGCATCACCGTTAGGTAATGCGGAGGGGATTAAAATGGTGGCGACGTTGGGTCCCGAGTTCACGGTGTATTCGTACCCGATTGCGATGATGGGGTCTATAAAAATAGGGAATCGAGTACCTAAACCGTCCTCAAGAATGGACAGTTGAAATGCAAACTGAGGGTTTGCTGGATCAAATGGATCAGGTAAAACCGGAAAATCGGGCGTTGCTCCTACAAAGGCAGGCAGAACATCACCACCGGCCGAAGTGTAGGTAAAGTTATCAACTATGTATCTAGAAGCAAAACCATCGTTGAAGTCGATAGTCGCGTAGGCCGCTACTCCATCAAATGGCAAGTCAATTCGTCCCTCCGGGAAACCTGAAACCCTAGGCTCATCGACAATATCAGGATCATCAATTAATAAAACAGGCACGCCATCGAAAAATGGCCCTCCTCCCGCTTCCGCCGGTTCCCCTGTATCAAGGTTAAAAAAGGTGCTCGAAAAAGCTTGCGCGCTGAGTGTTTCCCCTGCCTGATTGTGAACCGAGAAAACCCCCGTTGTTTCACTGGTTGTGGCAAAACCAAAGCCAACACCGCTGACCGCTCCTTGAATAAAGTCT
>JBFGYY010000322.1:0-4373 GCA_041587095.1 Motiliproteus sp.
ACAGGACAGAACGCGTCATTCGAGGCCGGCAGCCAAGGCTTTCAGTGCAAGGCAAAGCGCATAAGCGTTAGCACAAAGCGCATAAGCGTTAGCACACAGGTGTTAGAACATCGGTGTTAGAACATCGGTGTTAAAACATGGGTGTTAGCTAATAAGTGATCAGACTGGCTCGCCGGCGGATCGAACAACTCTCGGACAAACGATGAAGGTGTGCGTATGACCAATCAACAACCCTTAACCACCAACGCGCTTTTGCAAAACGGTGCACTGTCGTTACCGTCAGAAATCTATTTTGAAACCGTTTCACAATCGCCATTAGCCATCAGCATTACCGACCCGGACGGCCGCATCCTCTACACCAACGACGCCTTTTCCCGCATCACGGGCTACGCCTTGCAGGAGCTGAAAGGCAAGCACACCCGCATGCTGTCAGCGGGGAAAACACCCACCTGTATCTACAACGAACTCTGGGACACCATCACTAAACAGCAGGTATGGACCGGCAGACTGGTTAACAAGCGCAGGGATAAGCGTCTGTATCTGGCCGAACTGACCATTACACCCGTAATCGGTGATAACGGTGAAACAACACACTACCTGGCGATGCACCGGGATATCACCCGCCTGCAAAAGCTGAATCAGGATCTGGAGAATCAACGCACCCTGACCGAATCCATCGTCAAGACCAGCCCGGTTGCCACACTCCTGATCGACAGCAACGGGCGGGTTCGATTTGAAAACCCGGCACTGGAACGACTCTGCCTCACCCTCGGCTGCGAAAGCTCGCACCTGATCAAGGTACTGGCCAAGCGCCTGGGTATTGTCTTTGAACACTGTCCCGACTTCTCTGATCTGGAAGTGCGTTATGACATTCCCGGTATCGGTACGCCGCGCTGGTTAAGCTGCTCGGGCAGTGCCTTGCAGTTGTGGCAGAACGACGACAGTTTCAACCAGGAACAGGCGTACGACTGTCTGCTTCTCACCGTCAATGACATCACCGACCTGAAAATCCAGCAGGAGGAGGTGCGCATCAACGCCCTGATGGCACGGCTGGCCGAGAACGAACTGGTGCACAGCATGCGCGAAGCACTCAATGGCGCCATCTACCAGTTGCAGCGGCCGCTGAATATTACCGGCGCGGCCGCCGCGATTCAGCGTAAACGCGCCGGGGAAAACGACCCTCTGCACCAGGCGCTGACCGAAGTGCTCGACTCCTGCAACCGCGCCATCGACACGCTGCGCCACTCCTTACCCGGCGAACCCCGCACCCGCAATATGCCGTTAAATATGAATGAGTTGTTGCGTGAAGTGCTGTCGCTGTATACCGAACGGTTGCTGGCGGACGGTGTCATCGTCGACTGGAAACCCTGCAACACCCTGCCCAGTGTGCTGGGTGACGATATTTCCCTGTGCAACCTGTTCAAGCAGCTGCTGGACAACGCCCTCAGCGCGATGTCGGAGGCGGCAACCACTGACCGGGAGTTGCTGATCGAAACCCGGCGCCTGGACGACGGCGTACAGGTAATTATCGCCGACAGCGGTCCCGGGATCGACGATGCGATTCGCAACAAGGTTTTCCAGCCCTTCTTCAGCACCCGCAAGAACCCGGACAACCGGGGCGGCATGGGGCTGGTGCTGGTGCAGGACGTGGCCAATGCCCACGGCGCTACGGTAAGCATTGACCGCCATGAGGGACCGGGGTGTCGCTTCGTGCTGACTTTCCCGGCACTGTCGGATCAGGGAGGTAAAAACCGTGAATGATGTACTGATCCCCGTCAGCAGCGAACGCCAGCGCAGTGAATTATTAAGGCTGCAGCTCAATACCCTGTACCGGGTCAGCGAGGTTCTGAATCGCTCGCTGGATCTGCAGACCACCCTCAAGCAGGTGCTTAAAGTTTTACACGACCGGGCCGGCATGTCCCACGGCATGGCGACACTGCGCGAGCCCAACAGCGAAAACTTGCTGCTGAATGCGCTGCATGTGCCGGAGAACCCGAACCTGCCCCCCATCAGTTACCGCGAAGGCGAGGGCTTGATCGGACGGATCATGGAAAGCGGCCAGTCATTAATGGTCAAGCGCCTGGCCGACGAGCCGGAGTTTCTTGACCGGCTTGGGCTGTACAACAGCCACCTGCCCTTTATTGGCGTACCGATTTTTGCCGGTAATCAGTCTCCCGTCGGCGTCCTCGCCGCACAACCCCCCGCCGAAGCCCCCGCGCTGCTGGAGGACCGCTTGCAGCTCATGGAGATGATCGCCAACCTGATGGGCAACAGTGTGCGTCTGGCCTGGGAGGTAGCCCAGGAACGGCGCAGCCTGACCAATGAACGGGACAGTCTGCGCCGTGTGATCAAGGGCGAGCACAGCTTTGACAACGTTGTCGGCTCATCCATCCCGATGCGCCAGGTGTTTGAGCAGGTCCGGCAGGTTGCCAAATGGGATACCACCGTGCTGATTCGCGGCCAGTCCGGCACCGGTAAGGAACTGATCGCCAGTGCCATCCACTATAACTCGACCCGCGCCAACGCGACGTTTATCAAACTCAACTGCGCGGCGCTGCCGGACAACCTGCTGGAATCGGAGCTGTTCGGGCACGAGAAAGGCGCGTTTACCGGCGCCACCAACCAGCACAAAGGCCGTTTCGAGCAGGCTGATGGCGGCACGCTGTTTCTGGATGAGATCGGCGAGATCAGCCCCACCTTTCAGGCCAAGCTGCTGCGGGTGCTGCAAGAGGGCGAAATGCAGCGCGTCGGCGGCACCAAAACCATTAAGGTCGACGTACGCATTATTGCCGCCACCAACCGTGATCTGGAAGCCGACGTTGCCGAAGGCGAGTTCCGTGAAGACCTTTATTACCGGCTGAATGTTATGCCGATCAATGTGCCGCCGCTGTGCGAACGGATCGAGGATATTCCGTCGCTGGCACAGTTCCTGGTCAGTAAACTGGCCAAGCGCCAGCAGCGGACGCTGGAAATCGACGACAGTGCGATCCGCCTGCTGATGCAGCACGCCTGGCCGGGCAATGTACGCGAACTGGAGAACTGTCTGGAGCGCGCCGCCATCATGAGTGAAGCGGGCAATATCGATCAGGCGGTTATCCGTATGACCGGGGTGGTGGATAACGCATCCTCCCTGCCCCCGCTGACGCCCCAGGCGATCGATCTCGATGACCCGGAACTGGATGAACGCGATAAAGTCATGGCAGCCCTTGAGCAAGCCGGTTGGGTGCAGGCCAAAGCGGCACGTTTACTGGGTATGACGCCTCGCCAGGTCGCCTACCGGATCCAGACACTGGATATCCCGGTGCGTCGCATCTAACCCGGCACATCCCAGCCGCCTCCGCTCGGGAACGGGTCGTTCCGTTCCCGACAGTTTCTCAAAAACAGCTTGTTGGATTCCCGACAATCAGTGTACACCGCCTCTAGCAAAAACAAACAAAACCATTACAAAACAAGCAGATAAAAAACAATCTCTGATCAGGCACACTCCTTGCTCTGTCTCTAGGTAATCATAGTTATCGCAGCGAGGCCCGACGATCCGTTCAACGGGATCCCGCTCACTCAAGGAGACAACCTATGGAGATGATCGCCACCAGTGGTAAAGCGGCCCCGGCCGGTTGCCAGGCCAAAGGCTGCGGTAGCAGCGATGACGGTATCGCGGGCTTACCGGAATCGATCCGGCGTCAGGTCGAAAACCATCCCTGTTTTTCCGAAAAAGCGCACCACCATTTCGCCCGTATGCATGTCGCGGTCGCCCCAGCCTGTAATATCCAGTGCAACTACTGCAACCGCAAATACGACTGCAGCAATGAATCGCGCCCCGGTGTTGTTTCCGAAGTCTTAACGCCCGATGAAGCCGTTACCAAGGTCAAAGCGGTCGCCGCGACGATTCCGCAAATGACGGTTCTGGGCATCGCCGGCCCCGGCGACCCGCTGGCCAACCCGGAGCGCACCTTCACCACCTTCCGTCGTCTGGCGGCCGAGACCCCGGATATCAAGTTATGCGTCTCCACCAACGGCCTGCGTCTGCCGGAGTTTGCCGAAGAGCTGGCCAGCTTCAATATTCAGCATGTCACGATCACTATCAACTGCCTGGACGAAGCGATCGGCGCCAAAATTTATCCCTGGATTTATTGGAATAACCGCCGCATCAAGGGGCGTAAGGCCGCGCGCATCCTGATCAAAAATCAGCTGCAGGGCCTTGAGATGCTCGCCGAGCGCGGCGTTCTGGTGAAGGTCAATTCGGTCATGATTCCCGGCGTTAACGATCAGCATCTGGCCGAAGTCAGCCGGGTCGTGAAAGCAAAAGGCGCCTTTTTGCACAATGTGATGCCGCTGATCGCCGAAGCGGAGCATGGCACCTTCTACGGATTAAC
>JBFGYY010000323.1:0-4360 GCA_041587095.1 Motiliproteus sp.
GCGAAAACATGATCGCCGAGACCGACCCGCGCCGGGGCTAAGCAGGGCCGGAACCTTCAGGCGCAGCGTCATGTGTGTTGGCTGCGGGTGTGAGCAACCGTCAGAGAGGGTGTATGGATAAGCTGGAGCTGAAAATTCCGCCGTTGCTGCTGGTGGTTATCTGTGCCGGTCTGATGTGGCTGGCGGCGCAGCCGGGGTCCGTATTTCAAGGGGCGGGCGTGGCGCTACCGGTTGCGCTGCGAGCCAGTCTGTTTGCGTTGCTCGCGCTGGTTGGTTTCGCGTTCGCTGTGTCCGGGGTGTTGTCTTTCAAACGCGCCAATACCACGCTGAATCCCACGGCACCGCATAGCGCGTCATCGCTGGTCACGACCGGTATCTACACCTACACCCGCAATCCGATGTACCTTGGCTTCCTGTTTTTTCTGCTGGGCTGGGGCCTGTTTTTAGCCAATGTGATCTCGTTGTTGCTGGTAGCCGGTTTTGTTGCCTATATGGGGCGATTTCAGATTGAGCCCGAAGAGCGCGCGCTGGTACGCCGCTTTGAGGCCGACTTTCTGGCTTACAGGACACAGGTGCGGCGCTGGCTGTAGGCCCGCTAAGCCTCTTTATGCGGCCCAGTCGCGTGCCGTTACCGGCGTTAAGCGGGTGATGGTCGGGTCGCTGGATACGATCTGCCACCGGTTATCAGAAGCGGAGAGCAGCCATGTGTGGTCGCCTTGATATTGACGATACCCTGTTAGCGCCGGCCGTGAGTCGTATGCTGGGCTTTGCGTTTCATGTAACCGCTAACCGCGACCTGCGCCCGACCCAAACGCTGGCAACATTGATCGCCGACGCACAAGGCCTGCGCCAGCGCTCGGCCCAATGGGGTATTCAACCGCGCTGGTCAAAGCGGTTGCTGATCAATGCCCAGTCTGAAACCGTGATGCAGAAGCCGACCTTTCGCGCGGCTTTTCAGGACCGGCGCTGCCTGGTGCCTTGCAGTGGTTGGTACGAGTGGCGGGATGAGGGTGCTGCACGCAAGCAGAAATATCGATTCGGCCATGTGGATGACCAGCCGCTGTATATGGCCGCGCTCTGGTATGCGGACCAATCTGCGGAGCAGGCTACCCCGGCCAGAATTGTAACCCTGACGACAGCGTCGAACGCGCGTTGTGCTGTCTACCACGCCCGGATGCCGCTACTGATTCTGCCCGAGGATATTCCCCGCTGGTTCGCGGCCTCAAGCGAGGCGCTGCAGCCGCTGATGAGCGCCGTGGATAATGAGCTGATCCGTGTGACAGGCGCGTAAGTTCGCGCATGGCTGGTCAGGGTAAGGCGCATCTTTGCGCCCGACCTTGAATTTAGTGCTATTGGTTGGTCGCCGTTTTAGAAGCGCTAATGTCGATCAGACAACCCACGACTTCCAACGGGCGGCCATTGGACTTCTCTCTCACCAAGCGTAACTCGTCCCGAAGCCAGCGATAGCGGCCGTCACGGTGCATAAAACGATACTCGACAAGGTGGATGATGTTATCAAAAACGGCCTGGCGCTCGAATAAAACCTTCGCTTTATCATCGGGGTGGATATGCTCGATCCAGAATTCGGGCGTTTCAGTAAACAGATGTGGCGGGTAGCCCAGCAGAGCACTAACACTGTCGCTGATGAAAGAGGCTCCCTTGCCCTCCTGAGACTCAAAAGTGTAGATCACCGCAGAGGTCACATTGAGAAGAAACTCCAGTCGCTTTTGGGTCGATAGCAGCGCGTCTTCCTGATGTTTGCGGGCAGTGATATCGCGGCATATTCCAATCAAGCCCGCGACTTCATTGTTATGATTCAGGAAGGGGGTCTGGATCGTCTCGAAAAGCACCTGGGAGCCATTTTTTAAGGTGACCCAGGTTTCGCCTTTCTGCTCTTCTCTTGCTGTGAAAACCTTGCGCTGCATCTCCTGGCAATCCGGTTGGTTTGAAATAACGTCAACGCCTTTAAAGCCGGTAAGGTGGTCTCGAGAGATGCCTATTGCGCCTTCCATGGCTCGGTTGCATCCAAGGTACGCCCCGTGTCTGTCTTTATAGAAAATCAGATCGGGGATGGCGTCCAGCAAGGTATTCAGGAAGGCGCGCTCACCCTTAAGCTCAGCGGTATTGCTTTCAAGCTCCAGGGTTCTTTTAGCCACCAGGCTTTGCAACCGAGCCGGTTGTTTCAGTAGCAGGCAGACCAGGGTTGCGACCAGACTACTGGTCAGTAAGGCCAAACCAATCTGCCAGACGTATTGGGGCCCATGGGCTTCAACGGGGCCAAAGGACAGCGTCAGCGTCCAGACTTTGTTGGGTAGCTGAATATCAAAGGCTGCCGTATCGCCTTGCAGCGCTGCCTGAGAACTCGCAAAGACCTCCTGCCGGCCTGAATCCGGGTTGAGATGACTAAGCTGATAGCGATAACCTTTACCTTCCAAGGTCAGCAGGTCGGTAGCTGAAATCAGATCATCGAGGAAAATTAGAACAGAGCTGAAGCCCCAGAAAACTTTTTGGTTATCGTCATGCTCAAGAAAGACGGGGTAGCGGCCGATGACCCCTCGCCCGCCTTGAAAGAGTTCAAAGGGCCCGTCGACAACCAGCTGTTTGGTTGCAATCGCCTCGTTGGCGGCTTTACGGCGCAGTTCGTGTGCCAAAATGCTTTGCCCCAACACCTTCTCATGGCCCGCCAACGGATAAATATGCTGGATGATGCCGTCCGGTGCCAATTGCAGATTGGTCATATTGCCAAGAGACGCTATAAGGTTTGCCGCTTGGGATGTGAAATTGGCCAGGTTGCCCTGCTGTAGCTTTACGTTATGCCCCAAAATGCTGGCAGCACTCAGTGCCTGTTGGATACGGTGTTCAATGGAGGAGGCTTGAATGACGGCCAGTTCGGAGACTGCATGACGTTTTTCCCGATGCCAAACCGCGTCCTCGGTACTGATGTACAGGCAGGCGGCAGACAGGGTTAACAAAAAGGCCATTAACGACCCCAGATAGACGCGCCATAAAGTCTTAGGTGATAAATCTGAGTCTGGCATGAATCCCTTTGTTTTGTAGGACGACATGTCAGAGTAGGCCATCGATTGCCCGATCACAATGATGCGGGTCATCTATTCAGGCGGGCAGCCGATGAGCCTGGGCGGATTGTCAGGCAGTCGATGCCATCCGTACCTATACTTACTCACCGAGGTTGCTGAACAATCCTTGGCTGTCGCGCGATCCGCGCATCGTATACCTGATCAGGAATTCCCGTGAATCATTGTAAAAGATGGCTTTATTTGTGGGTTATCGCTGTTTTATTCTCCGGCCTCCAGGCTTGCGGGGGCGGTTCCGGCAATACATCAGCACCGGGCGTCTCGCCCGCGGGGCTGCGTTTTCTTCTGGCCCCCGATACCTGGGTGCAACTGGGGAACCGTTTCGAATATCTCCCGGTTATCGAAGGCGCGGCCGCCAGCCCCGCATACCGTCTCGCCGAGGCGCCAGCAGGCATGCAGCTGGACGCGAGTAGCGGCTACATTTCATGGACGCCGTCTTCCGCGCAGTTGGGGAGTCATGTCGTCAGATTAGAAGTCACCGCTGATGGCCAGACGCTGACGCAGGAACTGCTTATCGTGGTTTCAGGGTCGGACCTGCTGCTCGAGCAAAGTGTGCCCGTCGGCGGTGCAACCCTGAGTGTTGCGGGCGTGCGTCTGACGGTTGCGCCGGGTGCCATCGCGACAACGACCAGGTTTCGGATAGAGCGCCTCAGTGGTACGCCGGATTACTCCGAGCGCACTGATGTGGCCGCGTTGGGAGCTATCTATGCCATTACTGCCAGAGATAACGCCGGTAATCCGATCACCGAATTTGCCGTCCCCCTGAGTCTCACTCTGGATTATGATCCCAATGCCCTGCCTGCGGGCCTGGATCCGAATCAGATCAGTGCTTATCTGGTCGACATTGATCTGGAACCGGTCATTGTGCACGCGGTATCCAGCGTTGACCCGGTGAGGCATCAAGTTACGTTTACTACCCCGCACTTGAGCGATTTTATGCTGGGTTACCCCTCTGGGCTGCTGTACACCGCCATCGTCGACGACGGGCGCTTTTTCATCCAGCACCGTGGCCCGCTCGATGATATGGCGGCGATAAATCGTTACAGCAGCAGCGTATTGGCCGCGGCTCAGGCCGCCGAGGCATTGGCGCTGCAGCGAGGGTTTTTAATTCCCGCGGGAATTCGCAATAGCACAGTAACGATTCGTATCCATTCGGAGGCCCCTGCCAATGGTCACTATGACCCGCTGTCGGGCATCATCTATGTCCACGATAGCCTCGATGCTACCCATGTACGCACCACGACCGCGCATGAGTATTTCCACAA
>JBFGYY010000324.1:0-4358 GCA_041587095.1 Motiliproteus sp.
CCCGGGCCGAAGACTGATGTTCTTGATTAGGGTCGGCGTCGGCCGGGTCGGTCGGCTGCGCAGCGGCAGGGTTATCGGCGTCCCGTTTATCGTCCTGGGAGTTATCGTCCTGGGAGCTATCGGCCTGAGGATCAGATGCGGGTTCAGGGGCAGCGTCCCCCTGGTTACCGCGGCCACCGCTGGCGGGTTGATCATCCGAACCTTCCGGCTGCTCCGAACCCTCGCCGCTATCCGCCCCTGGCTCATTTTGCTGATTCTGGCCGCCCTGGTTGCCTTGTTGTTGCTGGTTTTGACCGCCCTGCTGGTCCTGCTGATCCTGCTGATCCTGCTGATCCTGCTGATCCTGCTGATCCTGGTTATTTTGCTGTTCCTGCTGCCGCTTAAGAAGCTCAGCAACCAGGTCCCGATTAAAGCGCGCATCATCACTGTTCGGGTCCTCGGCCAGCGCCGCTTCAAATGCCTGCAGGGCGTCCTCTAACTGTCCACCACGGGCGAGCGCCACGCCCCGGTTGTAGTTCTGTTGGCGACCGGCGCTCTCGGTAAAACTTTTGGCCGCTTCAGCATATTCACCTTGTTGATACTGAGCACTGCCCTTCCATACCGGGTCCTTAAACAGACTGGCGGCCCGGGCAGCATCGCCTTGCGCCAAAGCTTTGGCTCCCCGCTGGTCAGGATTCAGCCACAGGGCGTCCCACTCAATGGCATACACCGGTTGCGGCTGCCCCACCAGCAAAACAGCAACCACCAGCCAACCCCGTCGATGCGATAACGCCACAATGGGCAACAACAGCAGCACCAACCAGGGCCCCAGCTCATTCCAGGTATCGAATTCTCGTTGCTGAACCCGACCATCCTCTGCGGGGTCGCCATCGGCATCAGACAGCTGCAAGGCTCTGGCCTCAAAGCGGGCTGTGAATGCGTCGAGATCACTGCCATCGTAGCTCAGCTGCCGATACAGCCCCTCGCTGCGCCCGGCCAGCCCGGCGAGCCTTTGTGAGTCAAGTTTGGCCAAATAGATCGCCCCGCTGCTGTCGGTGGCAAAACTGCCATCACTAAGTGGAACCGGCGCGCCATCGCGGGTGCCGACCCCCAAGACCGAGAGCTGAAACCGCCCGCGGGCTAATTCGTGCTCAATTCCGGCGATGGCCGATGCCGACACACCATCGGTTATCAACAGCAGGTCGCCACGCTGGTAACCGCCATCGAGCAGCGACTGAACAGCTAAGGCGACGGCATCCTCTACCTGGCTGCCCGGCAAGGGCATCAACGCCGGGGACAAAGTGGGCGCCAATGCCAGCAGCGTCTGCCGGTCGCTACTCAGGGGCGACAGCAGATGGGCATCCCCCCCGTAAACGACCAACCCTGTCAGCCCCTCTTCGCGCGCCTTGATCAGATCGATCAATCGATGCCGGGCATGCACCAGCCGCGACGGCGTCATATCTTCGGCCAGCATCGACGGCGACAGATCCATGATCAGCATTAACGCCGCTTGCTGCCGATAAACCGGCTGCGGCAGCTTATCCCAGGTAGGCCCGGCCAGAGCGGCCAGTGCCACTATCCAGGCAATCATCAGAAGCGACACCGGCCAGCGCGCCACGCTGCCTTGCTTGGCATCGAGCAGAAAAGGCAACAGCTCCGCACGGATCAGACGTTGCCAGCCACTGCCTTGCAATCGCTGGCGGCGCAGCCACCACCCCAAAAACAGAACCAGCGGCAGTAACGTAAACCAGTAGGGCCTGAGAAAATGAAACTGTTCAATCACGGCATTCGCTCCGCTACCCCTTGCCCAGACCGGGCGCGGTCCCGACGCTGCTGCAGCAGCACTTGTACGACCCGGGCAAGCGCCCAGAACAAAGACAGCAACAGTGCAAAGCCTAACGGCCAATGGAACAGGGTCGCACGCGGACGGATCAACTGCGCCTCCTGCTGCGAGGGCTCCAACTGATCCAATATCAGGTAAATCTGCTGCAACTCCTGGGTATTGCGCGCCCTGAAATAACGGCCACCGGTAGTATTGGCAATTGTTTTCAAGGTCTCCTCATCCAGATCCGCCGAAGGATTAACCCGCCGTGCACCGAACAGGCCACCCACCAGCATCTCTTCGGCCCCCACGCCAAGGGTATAGGTACGAATATTCTCCTCGGCCGCCATGCTGGCTGCATCCAGCGGCTCGACGCTGCCACCGGTATTGGCCCCGTCTGTTAACAGAATCAGTACCCGGGATTGCTGCGGCCTGTCCTGCAATTTTTTGATACTCAGCCCGATCGCATCGCCAATCGCCGTATTCTTGCCGGCGAAGCCGATCTGGGCCTCGCGCAATAACTGACTTAACGCGTGATGGTCGAAGGTCAGAGGCACCTGCACGTAAGCTTGTGAGCCAAACAGGATCAAACCCAGCCGGTCGCCGGGACGGCGCGCAATAAAATCGGCCAGCACCTGTTTGACGACTGTCAAACGGTCGACCGCAGCGTCATCGAGCACCATATCCTGGGTGCCCATGCTGCCGGAAATATCCACGGCCAACAGCAGGTCCCGACCGCTCAGCGTTTGCGGCTGAGGGGGGCCGACCCAAAGGGGGCGCGCGGCAGAAAGCAGCACCGCCAGCCACAGTAACCACAGGGTGATTCGCGCGGCGTAGCCCCGGCTATGCCGCACCTTATCCTGCGACGCGGATCCTCCCGCCCATTGATAAAACGGTACCCGCAAGGCGGCTTCCTGACGTGCTACCGGCGGCATATAGCGCGTTACCAGCCAGGGCAGCGGCAGCAACAGCAGTAACCAGGGCCAGTCCAGCGTCAACATGCTGAGCCCTCTGAAGACGAGCGTACACCGTTAACCGCCTTTGGCTGTTGCGATTCAGCCAGTTCGGAGCCGATAATTGTCGGCAACGAGGACCGGTGTTTGACGGCTGCGGGCGCCTGACTGCGCGTATCCACGTTGCTGACCGTGGAGCGTTTCAGTCGGCGCCGGCTATGCCGGCGCACCCAGCGCAGCGCCAGTGCCTGTAATCGATCGGCGTCAAACTGCGGCTCGGGCGCATAGGGGCCAACCGCCAATATCTGCCCTTCGCCGTGCCTGAATGCGTCAAGGCCGCTGCTACGGGCCAGAAAACTCACCCATGCATCGCCGGTTAAGGCCGCCACCTGCTGCCGGGGAAACGCCACCAAGGCCGTACGGCGTAAAATATCATTCACCCCGGTTAGGTAGGTCGTTCTATGCTCAGCTCCCGGGCAACGCTTACGATGATCCAGCAGCATACGGCGTGCCTGTTTACGGTAGCGGTTGCTGCGCCAGTAACGCCATAGCCACCAGCACAACCAACCACCTATCATCAGCAATAACGCAATGGCGAACCACCAACCCGGTGCCGGCGGCCAAATGCCCACCTCTGCAGGCAGATGGATCTCGCGCAGCTGATCCAGAGAGGGCGGAGCCGGTGTTGATGAACCCATTACTGACTGAGCAGGCGATGCCTTATCCGGCAAAGAACCTGCCGCAGCATCAGGTACAACCCGGCTCGGGGCAGCCCCCGGAGGTGTCGCCCAAAGCGCAGCCCCCGGAACGGATAGCCCGGCAATGATCAACAACATCCGCAATGCGTGCATCTTTATACAGGGTACGAGCGTCATCAGCGGGACCTCCTTTTCCCGTACAGGCTTTGCAACCGTGGCAACAAGGGATCGGTTGTCGCCAACGAGATCAGCGGAATACTCAGACCGGCACACTGACGCGTTAATTCAAGCAATCCCGGGTTGAGCCGGGACGGCTGATCATCCTCCTGACGGAGCAGCTTACGCTCAACACCATTACTCACCCATAACCCGTCACGACGCGGCAGCGACCGCTCCAGGGGGTCGCTAAGAGCAAACAAGGTCAGATCGGCATGTCGGGTCAGTTGATGCAGCCGACGCACGCATTCCGCGTCGACATCATGAAAGTCACTGGCCAAAAGAATCGCACTACCCGGCCGGCTGATCGCAATCAGCTTATCGAGCATGATGCTTAAAGGTTGCGGCTCTTGCGCCGGGCAAGGTGTCTGCAGCTGTCGGCTGAAATGGTGTAACTGACGAATCCATTCCAACACCTGATGCTTGCTACGCTTGGGTCGCAGTTCATGGTGTGCCTCATCGCCCAGAATAATCCCGCCAACACGGTCACGCCCCGCCAGCGCCATCCAGGCCAGCGCCGACATCAACGCGGCGCAGTACACCGATTTAAAACAGGTCGCGCTGCCAAAAAACATCGGCGAGCGCAGATCCGCCGCCAAGAGCACCGGACGTTCGCGCTCTTCGCTGAAAAGCTTGGTGTGCGGCTTCTGGCTGCGGGCGGTCACCCGCCAGTCGATACTGCGGATATCA
>JBFGYY010000325.1:0-4341 GCA_041587095.1 Motiliproteus sp.
CTGATTTTTTCTTCAGACCAGAGCCTTTCGTCCTTCGAATGAACCCCAACGCAATCTCTCATTTGACCTGGAGTCAAAACATCCAACGACATTGCTAATTTAAAATCCATATTGCTCTTTCCTCTCCACGAGAAGACCAAACCAGGGGAATAGTGGGATGCCGTCACAGCCAATCTTATGGGGCAATTTTCTGCCCGTATAAGGGGCGATAATTCCGAATTTTTCATTCGATTCTCGCCAATAAATGCAACCCAAAGCGTTCTTTTTACCCACGGGCCGCCTCCTATTAAAAACGATCTCGTGCACCTTGATGCCACTTGCAGCCGGAGGGTTTCTATCAAAAACGTGCTGATCCACTAATTGCTGCTCACGTCCAGCAATACTTAAGCACCCCTGTTTGCCATCCCTACTGCGATCGACGCTTGGCGGAGAAGAAAAGCCCCGCGACTTAGCGAATACGTGGCCTCCGTATCTTCGACGCACAATGGTCCCGCAGCCTTCATCCGTTGATCGAGTATAGGAAGACTAAACGCCTTGCTGCCACCAATCAACGGCTGAATGGAGTAAATTACAAACTGGTCTTGAGTGATTC
Source organism: Motiliproteus sp. (assembly GCA_041587095.1). Lineage (GTDB taxonomy): Bacteria > Pseudomonadota > Gammaproteobacteria > Pseudomonadales > Balneatricaceae > Motiliproteus. Next base: position 593 of record JBFGYY010000325.1, read on the forward strand.
AGTTGGTGCTTGAGCGGGCGTATTGTACTCAGCCCACTTTTATCGCCCAGAAATGGTTCAGTAATTTCTAGTTTGTTTTGCTGGACATGAGCGAGCGCCCCTAAAAGCGAGCCAGGCCAGCCCCAGACGCACATGCAATGACGCGCAATTCATTAACTTGCATTACAATGCAGTGTAGAGTGAAAATATCACTGACAGCCGAAATAGCGACCTCATGGCACGCAGGGCGTACAAGGCACAGGAAAAACAAGAGCTTAGCGTATGGCCAATAAGACCAATAAGACCGAAGAATCCACAGAAATAGAGCACATCACCTCGGCCATCGAAGAAGGTTTTGGTATCTGTCCGTCTTTCTTTAAGCTCGCCGCAGATTCGCCGGCGGTGGTCAGGCACCTGTATGAGCAGGCCAAATTCGCCTATCTGGAAGCACCGTTTCCATCGCTATTCAAAGAGGAGCTCTTCGCCTATTTATCGCGCTTTTGTATGGCACCCTACTGTATGCTCCGCCATTCGGCGTTTCTGATTGAGCGCCCTGCCGGGGATCAGGCAAGTGCAACACTCAGCCCCGCCGACGTAGTGCAGCTACTGCAGACACCGCTACCGAGCAGTGAACAGCTGCTGGATCATCTCGATGTCTTAAGGCGTGCCGATGGTCTGCTGACAGAGGGACTGGTGCGGGGCTCAAAGATCGAAAAGGCGGTCTTCTTTGGCGGGGTGTCCCTGTTTCTGGAGAAGGGGCCGTTCCTCGCCTTTAAAACAGAGTTGCGCCGATTCCTCGGGGCGGCACCCTACTTTCGTTTTTGCACTTTCCTGGCCTTTGTTCGCACGGCTCACTACTGGACCGAGCTGCACGAGACCTTGAGCGTCGAGTCGGACGTCGATCAATTGCTGATTGAAGAACCCGCGCTCGCCTCCTGGCTGAACAATTACCGGGAAAGCGTGGCTGGAGAGCTTGAGGCCAACGCCGAGAATATCATTGCCAAGCTCAAACTCGCTGTTAAACACACTGAGGCGCAGAGAGCTGGCCTGAGCCACATTATCGAAACCTCTCTTAACGAAATCTACATTTTCAGCGCTGAAACCCTGGGGTTTGTTCATGTCAACGAGGGTGCGCGAAAGAACCTGGGCTACACGTTCGATGAATTAAAGGCGTTGACACCGCTCGATATCGAATTTGAATACACGGCGGAGCGTTTTCAGGCACTGCTTGATCCGTTGCGTACGGGACCGCGGCAAATGCTGGAATACACGGCCCGGCATCGGCGCAAGGATGGCAGTGAGTATCCTGTTGAAGTACACCTGCAGTATATGGCGCTTGATGGCACATCCGTGTTTGTTGCGATCGCCCTGGACGCCACGGAGAAGCGGCGCGCGGAGAATGCACTGAAAGAAAGTCATGAGCTGCTCGAACAACGGGTATTGGAGCGAACGGCTGAATTGAGGGAGAGCCAACAGGCATTGAAGCTGGCTCTGTCCGCAGGAAAACTCCACACCTTCAAGCACGACCTGAAAACCGACCGCTTAGTCGTCTCACCGGAATTCGATGGCCCCGCAAGTGGCAGCGGCGCCATCAGGCATTTGGCAGATTGGCTGGCAGCACTGCACCCGGATGACCTGCCTCGCTTTTTAGCGCAATACAGGCGGCTTACAGGGGAGGGGAAAGACCTGACCGATGAGTATCGAATCCCCCAGCCGGATGGAAGCGTTCGCTGGATAAGTCTGCGAGCCCAGAGTTTTAAAAACAACCGGGGTGAGGTTGAACGTATTTACGGCGTATTGGATGACACGACAGACACGAAGCGCGCCACCGCAGCGCTGGAAGAGGCAAAGTCGCTGGCAGAAAGCGCGACCGCGGCGAAATCCCGGTTTTTGATGGCGGCCAGCCACGACTTGCGCCAACCGCTGCAAGCCCTGGGGATGTATCTCGCCACGCTCACGCAGCAGTTTGACCAGCCCGGGCTCCAGCATCTCACGGATCAAATGCGCCTATCACTCGATGCGATGGGCGAACTGCTCAATGCGCTACTCGATATCTCCAGGTTCGAAGGAGGCTCGGTCACGCCAAACAAACAGGACTTTCACCTCGGCGAGTTGCTGGAGCGGGTTGTCACCAACAACATTCAACAAGCCGAATCGAAAGGGCTGCAGCTCGAGTACACACGTGAAGATTGTGTACTGCACAGCGACCCCGCGCTGCTGGAGCGCGTGATCGATAACCTCTTGATCAATGCAATTCGCTATACAGAGCGGGGTCGCGTCTCGGTCGACTGTCAGTGCAGTCATGGGACAGCGCGAATTACGGTGACGGATACAGGCATTGGCATCACCAGCGACGCCCTCGAGAAGATCTTCGAGGAATACTACCAGCTTGATAATCCCGCACGCGATCGGCGCAAAGGATTGGGATTGGGGCTGTCAATCGTCAAACATATTGCACGCTTGCTCGAACACCCCCTCGATGTCCACTCGGCACCGGGCCAAGGTTCGACGTTTTCCGTATCGGTGCCTGTCGGCGGCACCGATACGGCACAAAGAGCGCCTCGTGCACAGGCGGAGCCAGCGCAGCATGGCAACCGTAAACCCCGCATCTTGCTCGTAGATGACGATCCCTTCATTGTCTACTCGACGAAATTGTTGCTGGAAAGCACCGGAGCACAGGTTAACATTGCAACCAATAGCAGCGAAGCCGTTGCGATCCTGGAAGCTGGCTTTCAACCAGACTTCGTTATCTCTGACTACTGGCTGCCCGGCCTCTCCGGGATCGAGCTCATTCGCCGTGTCCGAGAGGTAACAGCAAAAGAAATCCCTGCAGTGGTGATAACCGGCGATATGGCCGTACCTGAAGTCGAGATGGCCAGCCTCACCAACTGCACCATTCTCCACAAGCCCGTCGACCCCACTCGTCTCATCGCGATGATTGAGAATTTATCGCCAGCAGGAACATAGCCAACCGCACATCAAACCAAGGCCAACTACCGGGGGTATCTTGCGGTTAAGGCGACGCCCACCAGCCGGTCAGGCCCGGCGATAAAGGTCGGCAAACCGAAGCTGTCGCCGGTATTGCCGGCGTCCAGCAGGTAGTCCTTGTCTGCGAGATTCTTGCCGTAGAGCTCTACAACGTAGTGACCTGCCTTCGACTCATAGCGCAACGACAAATCCCAGATGCCATAGCCCGGCTGCACCTCGTCCTGGGTATCATCAAACGCCTGCAGGTTCGGGCGGTCGTTGTCGTCGTCAAAGAATATTGCTGACTTGTAGCTGTAAGACGGGGTGATGGAGAACAGCCCGGCTTCGGTCGGGTAGCTCAGGGTCACACCGATGGCCGCGCTGTGATCCGGGCTCAGGCGAAACTTGTTGCCCGCAAACTGCTGTTGGTTGCCGTCATCTAATCTAAGAGCAACACGGATCTTAAAAAGCTTCGGTCACTACGGACCGTGAACACGGACCAGACCTGCGGGCTCTAGTAGCCGTTCAATTCAGCCAACCGGTCTGGCGGAGCTGTCCCAGTTATGAATCATTTTGTAAGATTCATTCGCACTTGGTATTGCCCCTGTCTTTCCTGGCATTTTAGGTATTTGCGAATCCGCATCAACTCCTACCGTATCCACACAATAACCCTTGGCCCAGAAGTGGTTGCTCCAATACAGTTTCTACTTCAAATACGGAAATCGCGTAAATACCCGTAGTGCGCTTTTTCCTTTAACCGTACCCATCAATTGGGAAATTGATACTTTCGGTGGCACCTTAAC
>JBFGYY010000326.1:0-4313 GCA_041587095.1 Motiliproteus sp.
CCGAGGCTCACAGTGACAGTACCTATGGGGCGATGCGTGCCATGAGCACAAAGCTGCGCACCATGATAAGCGAGATAGTTCAGGCCAGTGCCCGCCTGGCTGCAGTTGCCGAACAGAGTTCCGCGGCTACGGAGCAAACCCGCAACAATATTTCTGCCCAGCGACAGCAAACAGAACTGGTTGCAACGGCTATCCAGCAGATGACCGCCACTGTTCACGATATTGCACAGAACACCAGCGCTGCAGCCGAAGCCAGCCGCACGGCGCAGGACCAGACCCAGCAAGGCTCGCTGTCTCTCAAAAGCACATCGACGTCCATGGCCAGCCTTACCGAGCAGGTCGCCGATGCCAATTCGGTGATCGCTCTTCTGCAACAGAAGAGTCAGGAGATCGGCCAGGTACTGGAGGTGATTCAAAGCATTGCCGAACAGACCAATCTGCTGGCGCTGAACGCTGCGATTGAAGCCGCCCGTGCAGGCGATCAGGGCCGCGGATTTGCCGTTGTTGCGGACGAAGTCAGAACACTGTCACAACGAACGCAAACCTCCGCCGCCGATATTCAGCAGATGATCAGCTCGGTACAGACCCAGGCCGAAAAGGCTGCAGCAGCGATGGTCATCAGCCAGGAGCAGGCAACCCGGACCAACAACCAGACCATAGAAACCGCCGAGTCGTTCTCAAAAATTCTTCAGGCGGTAGAGTCGATCAATGATATGACCCTGCAGATCGCCGCCGCCTCCGAAGAGCAATCGCAGGTTGCCGAAGAGGTTAATCGCAGTATCACAGAGATAAGCGATCTGGCCCTGCAGACGGCCAGTGGCGCGGATGAAATTTCCGGAGCCAGCAATGAAGTCGCTGCCGCTGCGGAGCAACTCAGCGCCATTTCCCATCAGTTCAGGGTCTGACGGCCGCGCCGACACCTGACTACTGCGAGGGGGCCCCACCTCCCCCTCGCAGTTTCTATTCTTAACCAGAAACCTGGTCATACTGCTTTTGATACAGATGAGGTATGGCCTTCCTACAAAGCCGGCACACCAACCCATTCCAGTCTTCTAGACTTTCCTCTCCCCGTGTTACACTTTGCTGATGTTTCCAAGGTGATGTGTTATGTGTCCTTCTCTGCAAGATCAATTACTTAAACTGGGTATGGCGAATAAAAAGCAGGCCCAGCAAGCCAAAACGCAAAAGCGCCAGAAAACCAAACAGAAGAAAGGCGGTCAGGCAGATAACGAAGCGCTATCGCGTGAAGAGGCCCTGGCCAGAGAGCGCGCTGAAAAAATAGCCAAAGACCGCATGCTGAATGAACAGCGTGAAAAAGATAAGCAACAGCGCGCCATCGAGGCTCAGATCGTGCAGCTGATCCAGGCTCACGCCATTGCTATCCCCGGCGATGCAGAGATTACCTACAACTTCGTGCACGGCACAGTTATCAAACGCTTACACGTGACCGAGGAGTTGCAGAATCAATTAACAAAAGGATTTATCGCCATTGCAATCGACGGCGAAAAATACCATCTGGTTCCCGATGCCATCGCAGGGCGCATCGCCGAGCGGGATGAAGCGCGTGTGATCCGCGTCCTGCAGAGCCAGGAAGAGGTCGAGGACGATCCATACGCTGACTATGCGATACCGGACGACCTGATGTGGTAGACATCATCTGATGAGGTCGCAATCCGACCGTACTATTCGGCCCCTGGGCGGCAGAGGCATACAGTCCCGGGGCTGACAAATTCAATTTCACCGCCAGCCTGTACAGGCGCACACTTTTACAGGCTATGAGTAACTGAGCATGAGCTATGTCTTTCCAGGCCAGTAACGACACACAGTTTTCTTCGCGGGTCCGTGCGTTACATCATTCATTGCGCACACTCCAACCCGATCTCAGCCGTATCGGTGTTGCTTTATACAACCCGGTTAGCGGAATGATTCAAACCTATGGCTTCAGCAGCGATGAGCCGAACCCATTGCGCCACTACTCGGTCCCCCTCGCGACCGTACCCAGCCTGGTCAAACTCGCGCAATCGCGCACACCACGGCTGTTGCAAAATCTGGATATTTTTCAAGACAACGGCCAGGCCCATACCCGCACCATCACGGAGGCAGGCTACCACTCCAGCTTCACCGTACCGATGCATCAGGGCGATGATCTGGTTGGTTTCGTCTTTTTCGATTCGACCCGGGTTAATGGCTTCAAAGATTATGTATTGCCGCAACTCGAAATTGCCGCCTACGCGATATCACTGTTGGTCATCAATGAAAACCGCGCCCTGAAAACGCTGGAAGCGACGATGAAAAGCGTGGTTGAAGTCACCCGTCACCGCAATCCTGAAACCGGTGATCACCTGAAACGCATCGCCAGTTATTCGCGTATCATTGCCGAATCACTGGCCCCGACAATGAACCTGAGTGAAGCCTTTGTAGAGCACGTGATTTTGTTTTCATCCATGCATGATATCGGCAAAATCAGCATTCCCGACTCGGTCCTGCTCAAGCCCGAAGAGCTCACCGCCGAAGAATTTGAGATCATGAAGCTGCATACGGTGCGGGGGCGCTCGTTAGTCGATACGCTGATCAAAAATCATTCGCTTGAATCGACCGATTTTATCAATGTGCTGCGCAATATTATTGAACTTCATCATGAGTCCTGGGATGGCAGTGGCTACCCGCACGGAATGAAAGCCACCGATATCCCGCTTGAAGCACGTATCGTCGCCGTCGCCGATGTCTACGATGCACTGACCGGTGAACGACCGTATAAAAACCGCCTCAGCGATCCACACGCATTTACGATTCTCAAGGAGATGGCGGGAAACAAGCTGGACCCCGACTGTGTGAGCGCGTTTCTGACACAGCGAAACCAGGTTATTGAGATCAGAAATCAGTTTCTGCCCGATATCAACTAGCGTGTTTATCGAAAGATACAACGCTCACACGATCAGTCAGACCAGCCCGAGCCTGAATCGCTGCTGACCGGTTAAAAACCGGTGTTAAAAACCGGGGATTTAAATTGCTTATCAGCACATAAAAGGCAGCCGACTCAGGTCTCCGACGGCCTTTACGCTGAGGCGAAACAAACGACACCCTTATAGCCAAGCTATGTATATATGACCGCCACCGATCCACCAGCCGGAACAATGCAACACAATGATTATCCAGAAAATTGCGACTGAACTTAAGGTAAAACAATCCCAGATCTCTGCCGCCGTACAACTACTGGACGAAGGTGCGACTGTCCCTTTTATTGCCCGTTACCGCAAGGAGGCCACCGGCGCTCTGGATGATACTCAACTGCGCGATCTTCAGGAGCGTCTGGTTTACCTGCGCGACCTTGAAGACCGGCGCGGCGTGATTCTGCGCAGTATCGAGGAGCAGGGGTTGTTAACCGCAGCGCTGCGCAATCAGATCGGTGACGCAGACAGCAAAACCCGCCTTGAGGACCTGTACCTGCCCTTTCGTCCCAAGCGCCGCACGCGAGCACAAATGGCACGCGAAGCGGGTATCGAGCCATTACTCAAGCCTCTGCTTGACGGATCCCCCCGCTCACCACAGCAATGTGCGGAAAGTTTTATCAACACTGACGCCGGTTATGCCGACAGCAGCGCTGTTCTCGACGGCGCGGCAGCGATCCTGATCGAACGAATTGGCGAGCATGCGGACCTGCTGACCCGTCTCAGGGAACAGATCTGGCAAGATGCGACCCTGCAGGTCAAAGTCGCAAAAGGAAAAGAAGCCGATGGTGCCAAATTCCGTGACTACTTTGACCATCGTGAACCACTGAAACGCACGCCATCGCACCGCGTATTGGCGATCCTGCGCGGTGTTCAGGAGAAATGCCTGACTACCCGCTTCGACCTCGATGAGCACCTTGGCCATTATGACGCCCTGGTTTGCAGCCAGATCACCTTTAACAATCAAGGAAGCTGTGGCCGCTGGGTACAGGACACTCTCGCCAAAGGTCTGCGCAGCAAATTACTGCCAGCCTTCGAAAAAGAGCTGATGTCCCGCTTACGCGAATCCGCTGAGACAGAAGCGATACGGGTCTTTTCCCGCAACCTTAAAGAACTGCTTCTGAGCGCTCCCGCCGGTATGCGTCCGACACTGGGGCTCGATCCGGGGCTGCGAACCGGAGTCAAAGTTGCCGTAATCGACGGGACCGGCAAACTGGTTGCGCACAGCACCATCTATCCGCACGTTCCTCGCAACGCCTGGGACCGCTCCATCGACGAGCTTGCCAAGCTTTGCTCGACGCATCGTGTCCAATTGATCAGCATCGGCAATGGCACCGGCTCACGGGAAACCGACGCACTGGTCAC
>JBFGYY010000327.1:0-4309 GCA_041587095.1 Motiliproteus sp.
CCCCACCTGCAGCGCATCTAGCAAGTTCACTTTATCCTGAACTAATTCCAGATTTATGTCCTGGGGATACTTACCGTCCGGGACCGTTACCACCATCTCGCGCTTTGTGAACCCACTACCAAACGTTTGAGCGTCTTGAATTAACTTAACAATTCCGGTTAATTCGTAATTCATTACTTATAGCCTCTATGAGTTGAGCGTGGATTGATGACATCAGAGCAGAAAAGGTAACGTCGAACGATGTTAACCTGCCTAGAACTGGCCAGAAAAACGCATTTCCGGGGCAAGACATATAAACCCCGCCCGGCCAGTGGCTGTCATGATAACGCAGCCATCTGCGCTCGCCCAGTCACGCGACCAACTTATCAAAGTTCGCAGGATCACCTACCCGCACCGACCAGTTTTTGATGGTTTCAAAGGTGCGCAAGCTAAGCAAGGGCAAATAAAGAGGTCTAGCGCGCCCCCCTCCCGATTTCATCTCATAAAGCAGCGCTTTAGAACGTCTGTAGGTCGTTTGCAAAAAAAACAGATCGGAAAGCCAAAAAGGCAGACACAATTTAGACCCAGAAGAATTCCAGCACCCGAAAACGCAAAAAGCCAAATCAAACAAGTGTTTGATTTGGCTTCTATTTACGTTGGTAGCGGGGGCAGGATTTGAACCTACGACCTTCGGGTTATGAGCCCGACGAGCTACCAGACTGCTCCACCCCGCATCAACGTGGGGCGAATTATAGGGAGGTAACTCACCTCTGTCTAGCGCTAAATTGAAGCAGATTCATATGACGGCAGTATCGATGTGTTTCTTGCTGGCAACCCCTCAGTGATGTCGCGATTTCCGAAGCACAACAGCTCGGCTCATTAACGAGTGCTACGGTCTTATCTTTCACTTTTTCGGGTATTGCCTGCAGCTGCGTAAGGCGTAATGACAACATGCCAACAATTGACAGCAATTGACAGCAATTGTCTCTCATCAATGTGTCCGACGGATTGAACCCGGGTATCTACCGAGCGTCTACTGTGCCTTCCGCTCAATTGGGGGGCAGTAAAGTACCAGTTCCGGTAATGCGCCCTACACGCTATAAACAGTCTGGTAATCCACCCTCGGGGATTCGGTTAATAGCCTGATGAGCAACTATAATTCCATGCCGTTATGTGAGCTTTAAGGAGAAAAGCCATGAAAACGAAACGATGGATGTTAAGTGCCGGCATGGCGATGAGCTTGGTTACAGTCAATGCGGTGGCTGAGCAGCAATGGTCCGGTGGAATGATGGGGATTATAGGCGGTCCGGGAATGATGGGCGGCTGCGGCGCGATGAGCTGCTACGCGCCTCAGGGGCGAGCCGGGGCCGGTAATAAGCAAAATTCCGGAATGATGCGGGACAACGCGATGCCCCGTGGCCCCGGTATGATGCACGGGCCAAAAGCGATGCAAGGATCAGGGATGGGGCCTCAAGCCATGATCGAGTGGCGAAATAATAGCTTGCAGCAGCTGGAGGCACAGCTGCAACTGTCGACGGAACAACAGCCCGACTGGAAACGCTTTCGGGCCGTTATTGAGTCGCAGTCAGAATCGATGCTTCAGCATCACAACCGAATGTATAACCTGTTTGAACAGCAAGGAAAAATGGCGCTGCCGGAACGGGTTGCCCTGCACAAAGAGATGATGGGGGAGCGTTTTGCCAGCATGACGCAGTTCAATAATGCCGTCACCACCCTCTATCGGTCATTGAATGCGGAGCAAAAAAACATTATCGACAGTTACCCGATAATGGGCGGCATGTAACATGCGAATCAACCAACGCATCTAACCCATCTACAGACGGATGAAACTCCCACCTACTGCTTGGCTTTTTCATGCAAGTCAAAAATCAGTGCCGGTATCTCGTTGGGGTGCAAGACGGTGTGGTGGGGGTTGATTCCCAGTTCGGCATCCAGTGGCTGCTGATGCTGTATCCAGACTGAAGTGATGCCGCTGCCATGGGCTCCGGCGATATCGGCAGCCAGGCTGTCGCCGATATGAATCGCTTCGTGGGCTTCGCAGTTGGCCAGTTTAAGCGCTTTATCAAAGATCGAACGCGCGGGCTTCTGCGCGGGCTCCTGGCCCCCGATGATGATGTGATCGACATGCTCGGCCAGTTTGACGGCTTCAACCTTGGGTATCTGTGAAAATTCCGGGCCATTGGTGATCACCACCAGGGTAAACAACTGCCGCGCCTGCGCCAGAAACGCCGCAATGCCGGGATAAAAGTCGAAGGCGGCCAGACGGTCTCGATCGAACTGATCCTGCATGGCCTGGATAACCGCATCATCAACCTCACCGACGCCCTGTTCACTGAGCAGATCTCGCAGTAACTGCAGACGAAAAGCACCTTCACTCTCCTGCTCGATAATGGGCATATACCGTGCCCGCTGCGCATCGCTCCATTCCCGGTAGATGCCGCGAACGTAGGCAGCGGCAAACTGCTGCCCGTCAAATGCGCTTCCAAACCGCTGGCTGGCTGACCGGGCCAGCAGCAGTCTGGCTTGCTCGTTGGCACCCAGCGTATCGCACAGCGTTTCGTCCATATCCAGAAAAAGGGCTTTTAGCATTCGGGGCTCCTGTAGGGATTAAAGCAGGGTCAATGGCGAGACAGCGCCGCCAGGCATTCATAAGGCAATATTAAGAACATTGGCGATGACAATCCTACCCTAAACCGAGCACGAACATCAGGCCATCAGCGGCGCTGGGCAGCATCAAACACGCGCCGTACCTGTGCGGGTTCTGCGAAATGCCCGTCAAGCGGGCGCAGCGCGGCATCGATCAGGCGCGCGGCGCGGTAACCTTGCTCAGCCGTAAGGTCCGGTATCACGCGGTACCATTGCTGATAGGAACGGCTGACCTGGCTGAGTAGTCGGCAATCACGGCATTATCAAAGCTGTGCACCCAGAGAGCCGCCGGGGAACGGAATAACCCTACAACCATCAGGCGGCAAAAAAGTCCGAAAACTATCATCACTAGTATCCCACTGATAGCTCAGACACAACTCTAACCGACCTGTCTTGCGGCCACCTCGCGAAGATTACCATTTGGCCATTTTCGATTATGCGGTGAGCATCGCCCTCAACGCGGCTTTCTAACCACCACCAACGCGACGGCGACAACGGTTAGAAAACCGCCGAACAGTGCGACTGCTCCCAGCCGCTCATCGAACAGGATATAGGCTTCCAGGGCGGTAACCGGCGGTACCAGATAAAACAGGCTCGCGACCTGCGAAGCGGCACCACGCTGAATCAGCTGCATCAAGAGCAGGATCGCCCCCACCGATAACCCCAGCACCAGCCAGCCCATCGCCAGCATCAGTTGCAGCTCCCAGACAACGTCCCGCGTTTCCAGCAAAAACGCGCCTGCGGCAAAGAGCAACGCCGCCGAACAGTATTGAATAAAAGTGCCGGGCACCAGCTCGACCCCCTGTCCAAAGCGTTTCTGGTAAACGGTCCCTACCGAGATTCCCGCCAGCGCAATAACGGCCCAAACCAGTGTCCACAACGGGAAGCGATCGATCTGAGCGCCGCCGCTCATCTTTTCAAACAGGACCAGCCCGACCCCCAGCAGCCCTAAAAGCAAGCCAACCCACTGGCGCGTAACTACCCGTTCCCCCAACACCAACACGGCTGCCACAGCCGTTACCAGCGGTTGCAGACCGACGATCAAGGCCACGACACCGGCAGGCATCCCCTCATCTATCGCATAAAAAACACCGCCCAGGTAGAGGCCGTGTACCAACGCCCCCGTTACGGCGGTGTGCAAGGCCGCGCGGGGGGAGGGCCAGATCGACTTCAACCACAGCGCAATCCCTCCCAGCACCAGCAAGGTGACCAGCATCCGGTAGAGCAAGAGCGTGAAGGGTTCGGCGTAGGGCAGCCCGTATTTGGCGCCGATAAAACCGGTACTCCAGAGCCAGACGAACACGACCGGGGTCATTCGGATCATTAAGGCGTTTTGATCAGGAACCGGCTGGGTATATGGCGGGGATGGCTGCGATGACAAAGTTTACGTCTCCTGTAACTTAACCGTTTCGATCTGGCAGTGTAACGATAATCCTCCCCGAACATACACTTAATTTTGTGCAATCGTTCTAATTCCCGCACAGGGCCCGCTTAGGCTAAAGCGCCGGCGCACCTCCCCTCAGCAAGGCGGCACTCATAGTACGTCCCGGGAAAGACAGTGTCTGATCGCTGCGCCGCTGACCTGCAACCACCATTCGCCCTTGTTTACCCAGCTATTCGCTTTGTACCCGGCGCACGGCCTGCTGCCAGCCGGCATAGTAGC
>JBFGYY010000328.1:0-4286 GCA_041587095.1 Motiliproteus sp.
ACGCGGAGGGTGAGGGTGTGGTCGAACTGCTTTGCCCGGCACGGGTCACCGCTGCGGAGATGCAGGCGCAGGGCGCGCGGCTCTCGGTTGAGCAGGCTGGCGGTCAGCAACTTCTGGAGGCCGGGCTGGTAGTCATGGCCGACGGCGGGCGTTCTTCGCTGTGCGAGCAGCTGGGGCTGGATTACCAGCGCCGGGATTATGCACAGAGCGCACTCATTGCCAATGTGCGATTGCAGCGCCCCCACGGCGGCGTCGCTTACGAGCGTTTTACCGCATCCGGCCCGATGGCATTGCTGCCCTTGCAGGATGATGCCGATGGGCAGCCGCGGGCGGCATTGGTGTGGAGTGCAGAGCAGGCGCACTGTGACGCGCTGCTGGCGATGTCCGATTCGGCGTTTATCGCTGAGTTACAGGATCAGCTGGGTTATCGCGCCGGGCGGCTGTTGGGCGTCGGGGTGCGAACCAGCTATCCCCTGAACCTGATGCGGATCCGGGAGCAGATCAGACCGAACTTGATTGCCCTGGGCAACGCGGCGCATACCTTGCACCCCATCGCGGGGCAGGGATTTAATCTCGCACTGCGTGGTGTCATGGTGCTGGCCGATGAGCTGGCGAAAGCGTCGGCAGCGGATGAGCGCTGGGGCAGTATCGGGGTGCTGGCACGGGTTGAGGCGCGCTGCCAGTGGGATCAGGACAAGACCATTGGTTTCAGCGACAAAGTCACCCGGTTGTTCTCGACCGAGCGCCGTCCTGCCATTATTGCACGCAACCTGGGTTTACTGGCGCTGGATCTTTGTCCGCCGGCTAAACGGACGTTTGCCCGGAGTGCGATGGGGCTGGATGCCGGCCTGTAGCGATGCGTGACACCGTGCGCGAACGAGCGCGGTCCGCAGTCTGGAAAACAGACTTGATTTGACGAGGTTAGGTGAAGCATAACGATGGCAGATCAACAGACTCAAATGGGTAATTCTGCGCCGGATAACGATGTGGATATCGCCATTATCGGCGCTGGTATGGTTGGTATGGCGCTGGCTTGTGCGTTGGGTGACAGCGGTTTGCGGGTGGTTGTGATCGAATCACAACCGCATGCCGGTCAGGGGGCGTCGGACCAGCCGGACTATGATCCGCGGGTGAGTGCGCTGACCCTGGGGTCGCAGCGGTTTCTGCAGCGGCTCGGGGCCTGGGAGGCGATGACCCGACAGCGCGTCTGTGCGTATCAGCATATGCGGGTATGGGACGGTGAGGGTACCGCCGGTATTGGTTTTAGTGCGGCAGAACTGGCACAGCAGAGTCTGGGGCATATTGTTGAAAATCGCGTCACTCTTGCGGCGCTTGAGGCGGTTGCCCTGCGGCACGAAAATATCGACATTATCCGGCCTGCGAGTCTGCGTGATCTGGTCTGCGGGGTTGCCGAGGGCGATTGGCACGAGCTGGAGCTGAGCACGGGTCGCCGGTTACGGTCCCGCCTGTTAGTCGCCGCCGACGGGGCGCGCTCGCGGGCGCGCCAGCTGGCGGGGCTGGGTGTATCGGAGTGGGATTACGAACACTCGGCGATCGTGACCACCGTGACTACCGAGCGGCCGCATCAGTACACGGCCTGGCAGCGGTTTACCGAGGATGGCCCGCTGGCCTTCCTGCCCCTGCCGGGTGGCTCTGACAATACCCTGTCGATCGTCTGGTCCACGTCCCCCGACCACGCACGTGCCTTGATGGCGCTGGATAGTAACGCTTTCAACCGGGCGCTGGAGCAGGCTTTTGAGTCTCGCTTGGGGCGCATTGAGCACAGTGATCCGCGTTACTGTTTTCCGCTGACGCAGCGGCATGCGCCGCGCTATGTGCAAGAAGGTGTGGCGTTGGTTGGCGATGCGGCGCACACCATTCATCCGCTGGCGGGGCAGGGCGTTAATCTCGGCTTGGCGGATGCCTGCGAGCTGGCGGATCAGATACTGAGGGCTGTTGAGCGCGGCCGGTCATTTTCAGCCCTGACGACACTGCGCCGCTATCAGCGTGCACGGCAGGGAGAGAATCTGGCCATGATCGGATTAATGGCGGCGTTTCGGCATCTGTATGGCGAGGTGCCGCCGCTGGTGCATTGGTTACGCAATCTCGGTATGTCCTGGGTCGACCGGCAGCAGCTGATCAAACGTTACCTGGCCGGCCAGGGAATGGGGCTCTAGCGGCGCCATATTCATTAATCCCCCAACCTGCCCGGTAGCCTAAAGCAGTGGTTGTCGGTTGAAAAAGCGCTGGCATGGGGATACATTCTGCCCTTTCTCCATCCATGCGGTTTTTTCGGGCGCAGAAAAGGGCGTCGCGGGGATTCTTTTAGTGAGCATGCAACCATGCTGCCGCCTGTATTAATCGCCGTTAGCCTGCGTTAGGCTGCCGGTCCGGCGTGTCTTGGTCACAGAGTAGGGAATACGATGGGTAGCAAAACAGTTCTGTACAGTAAGCATCAGGCCATGGGCGCGAAGCTGGTGGATTTTGGTGGCTGGGATATGCCGATTCACTATGGCTCGCAGGTCGAAGAACACCATGCCGTGCGCAACGCTGCCGGTATGTTCGACGTGTCGCATATGACGGTGGTTGATGTTAAAGGCGGCGATGCACGCCTTTTTTTGCAGCATCTGTTAGCGAACGATGTGGCGCGCCTGAAAACATCGGGCAAGGCGCTGTACAGTGCGATGCTCGATGAGAGCGGCGGGGTTCTGGATGACCTGATCGCTTACGTCATGGGCGCACCGGACAGTGCGGGGGAGTGGTATCGTTTAGTGGTGAACTGCGCGACGCGTAAAAAAGATCTCGCTTGGATGGCGCAACAGGCCGTACGCTTCGATGTGGACCTGACCGAACGGCCCGAACTGGCCATGATTGCCATTCAGGGCCCCGATGCTATCGAACGGGTTTGTCAGGTGGTCTCCGAGACGAAAACGGCACTGATCCGGGCCCTGGCGCCGTTCAGTGGTGATGGCGTCGGCGGTTGGTTTATCGCCCGTACCGGCTACACCGGTGAAGACGGTCTGGAGATCATGCTGCCCGAGGATGAAGCCGCAGCATTCTGGCAGGCGTTGGCCGACGCCGGAGTTGCTCCCTGTGGTCTGGGGGCACGTGACACTCTGCGCCTGGAAGCCGGTATGAACCTGTACGGTAACGATATGGATGAATCGGTCTCGCCGCTGGTCGCGAACATGGCCTGGACGGTGGCCTGGGAGCCGGCAGAGCGCGACTTTATCGGCCGTCGTGCATTGGAAACCCAACGCCAGCAGGGTGTGAGCGACAAGCTGGTTGGGCTGGTGCTTGAAGGGCGCGGCGTGTTGCGCGCCGGCCAGAAAGTTTTGCTGGGTAGCGACGGGGAAGGCGTCGTGACCAGCGGTACGTTTTCGCCCACCCTCGGTCATTCAATTGCACTGGCCCGTGTGCCGGTGTCCGTCGGCGAGCACTGTGATGTGGAGATGCGCGGCAAGCGGATCGCCGTTGCGGTAACCAAGCCCTGTTTCGTGCGCCACGGAAAAAAAGTCTATTCTTGAATTTTAACGTGCCGGACATTACCTGTTTGCCGAGTCCGGGACTATTCTTGAACCAATGGGAACGCAGCGCTACGGTGGTGTTGCGTCCAACTGAACGCCTTAGCCTATGAGGATTGTAAAATGAGCAATATTCCTGCCGAGTTGAAGTATGTTTCCAGTCATGAGTGGGTTCGCGTTGAAGGCGATGGAACCGTCACCGTGGGAGTGACCGATCATGCACAGGACCTGCTCGGTGATGTGGTGTTTGTTGAGCTGCCTGAAGAGGGTGCTAACCTGGGAACCGGCGATGATGCCGGTGTGGTTGAGTCGGTTAAAGCCGCGTCTGATATCTACAGCCCGCTGTCGGGCGAGATTGTGGCTATCAACGAAGCACTGGAAGAGACCCCTGAGTCCGTTAACAGTGATCCCTACGGCGATGGTTGGTTTTTCAAGATTAAGCTCAGCGATCCCGCCGAGCTGGACGAACTGCTGAGCGCCGAAGCCTACGCCGAGCTCTGTGAGTCCGAAGAGTAAAACTCATCCGTCCGTGTTCCGAGGGCCGCTTAGCGGCCCTTTTTTGTGGCGTGCAACTTACTAGGTACTAGGACGCCGCGTGGCGGCTGCTAGTGGCTAAACTGAAAACAGCGGTAGGTGGCCCTAGTCTGTGCTGAGGTGCTTTTGCCGTTTCGCTTCTAGCCGCTTCGCAGAAGCGGTCTAGTACCTAGTTACGTCGTCAAGGTCTGCTGAATGCTATCGTAGGTCGATGTGATGGTCCCCTCC
>JBFGYY010000329.1:0-4286 GCA_041587095.1 Motiliproteus sp.
CGTGATATGTGCGGCGATGGTATCACCCAGTCGCACCGGATCATCAATGCTGGCCAGCGAAGACAACACTTCGGCGGGGATCTTTTTATTCAGCTGAACATATTGCTCAAACTGCGCCAATACCGTGCGAGAAAAGACCTCGGCATCTTCCTTTAATTCGGTGACCGGCAAGATTTCGCAGTTGGCCATCCAACCATTTTCGTCTTCGGAAACAGATTTAATTTCCGCACGATTTCCGCCTTCAACGAGCACTTTCACGGTGCCGTCAGGCAGCTTAAGCAACTGAAGGATATTGGCGACGGTACCGATGGCAAACACATCGTCAAAATTGGGTTCGTCGACAGCGGCATTTTTCTGCGCCACCAACATAATTTCTTTGTCAGTTTCCATAGCTCGCTCGAGCGCCTGGATAGATTTTTCCCGCCCGACAAAAAGTGGAATCACCATATGCGGGTAAACGACCACATCACGCAACGGTAACAGCGGCAGGTGCAAAAGTGTAGATTCAGTCTCATTTCCCATCGCAGTGGCCTCTTTTAAAACACAATAACAGGATCAGGAACAGCCACCTGACCATAAATACCCAGTAAATCTAACCGACTGTTGAACAAACAAGAATTGGGGCAAAAGGACAAATTTACAACCCTAATGACAAAAATAACAAAAAAAGGGCCTTCCGGCCCTTTTTATATCCCGCAACTTCGCCTTCGGGCTACATTGTTTGCAACATCGGGGTCACCAAACAACACAGTCTCACGACAGCAAAATCACTTAGTGCGTCAAACTATTCGTCTGGCGCAGCCTTGGCAGACTCAGCCTGATCATAGATCAACAGTGGCTCAGACTCTTCACGAATCACGCCCCCGTCGATAACCACCTTGCTGACGTTTTCAAGCGACGGCAGATTAAACATGATCTCAAGCAGGGCCGCTTCGAGGATTGAGCGCAATCCCCGCGCACCGGTCTTGCGCGCCATAGCCTTCTGGGCAATGGCCAACAAGGCATCGGCCCGGAAATCGACGGCAACGCCTTCCATTTCAAACAGTTTTTCATACTGCTTGGTCAGCGAGTTCTTAGGCTCGGTCAGAATCTGCATCAATGCATCTTCATCCAGTTCGCCCAGGGTCGCAATCATCGGCAGACGACCGACAAACTCAGGGATCAAACCAAATTTGACCAGATCTTCCGCTTCAACATCAACCAGCATCTCACCCACGGACTTGGTGTTCTCTTTCGAGTTCACGACCGCCGAGAAACCGATACTGCTGTTATCCGAACGCGCTTGAATCACACGCTCCAGACCGGCAAAAGCACCGCCGCAAACAAACAGGATATTCGACGTATCGACCTGCAGAAACTCCTGCTGAGGGTGCTTACGCCCGCCCTGAGGAGGGACAGAAGCCACGGTGCCTTCGATCAGCTTCAACAGCGCCTGCTGAACACCTTCACCAGACACATCCCGGGTAATGGACGGGTTATCCGATTTACGTGAAATCTTGTCGATCTCATCGATATAGACAATACCCATCTGGGCCTTTTCTACATCGTAGTCACACTTCTGCAACAATTTCTGGATAATGTTTTCTACGTCCTCACCCACATAGCCTGCTTCGGTCAGCGTGGTTGCGTCGGCAATGGTAAACGGCACATTGAGCAGCCGTGCCAGCGTTTGTGCCAGCAGCGTCTTACCACTACCCGTCGGACCGATCAGCAGGATATTACTCTTGCCCAGCTCAACATCATCCTGTTTGCCTTTGTAGCGCAAACGCTTGTAATGGTTATAAACGGCAACAGACAGGACCTTTTTGGCCCGATCCTGACCAATAACATACTCGTCGAGCGTCTGCTTGATCTCTTGCGGAGCCGGCAAACGATCATCGATGTCATCGACCGCTGTTTCCTGAATTTCTTCGCTTATGATGTCGTTGCACAGGTCGACGCACTCGTCACAAATAAAAACGGACGGTCCGGCGATCAACTTGCGCACTTCATCCTGACTCTTGCCGCAAAAGGAGCAGTACAACAGCTTACCGTCGCCCCCTTTACCGGTTGTTTGGTCGGACATGATTACCTCATCAATACAGTGAGTCGCGTTCTATAACTAAATTAACGCAGACCCACCCCCTTCAGATCAAGGGGATTATGGAAAAATATTGCCAATCAGGCCGTTTCACCCCGAGAATCGACGACTTCGTCGACCAGGCCATACGCAACTGAGGTCTTGGCATCCATGAAGTTATCACGCTCGGTATCCGCCGCGATCTTGTCCAGCTCCTGCCCGGTATGATGCGAGAGGATGCGGTTCAACTTATCGCGAATAGTCAAAATTTCACGGGTATGAATCTCGATATCGGTCGCTTGCCCCTGATACCCGCCCAATGGCTGATGAATCATCATACGTGAATTGGGCAGGCAGTAACGCTTGCCCTTGGCACCGCCAGCCAGCAACAACGCGCCCATGCTCGCGGCCTGGCCCAAACACATGGTGCTGACATTGGGCTTGATAAACTGCATGGTGTCGTAAATAGACAATCCGGCCGTCACGGAACCACCGGGCGAGTTGATATACAGATGGATATCTTTATCGGGGTTTTCTGACTCCAGAAACAGCAACTGAGCCACAACAAGGTTGGCCATATGGTCTTCGACCTGCCCTACCAGAAAAATGACCCGCTCTTTCAGCAGCCGCGAATAGATATCATAAGAGCGCTCACCGCGTGCTGTCTGCTCCACCACCATGGGAACAAGACCCGACGAGGTAATAATGTCATTCTGACCGCCCTGGAAGCCCTTAATCATCTTGCGCCTTTCTCCTTGAACCCTGAAAACTAAAAACGGCAGCGGGCGGATAACGCCGGCTGCCGCTCCTGTGATAAACCTGAGTGTATCGTCAGACTACCAAAAAATGAAGCTTACTCTTTTTCAGCAACAGCTTCTTCGGCAGCAACGTCTTCTTCAGGTGCATCCAGCTCTTGTGGTGCTGCGGGTTTCAGCGCCTCTTCGTAGCTGACAGCCTCATCGGTAACCTTGGCCTGTTCCAGCAGCAAATCAACAACCTGCTCTTCCAGAACCAGCGCTTCGATCTGAGCCAGCTGCTGCTTGTCACCGTAGTAATGATCGATAACCTGCTGCGGCTCCTGGTACGTTTCAGCAAACTCTTCGACCATGGCACGCACACGATCCGCATCAGCAGTCAGTTCATTTTTCTGAATCACTTCCGCTACCAGCAGGCCAACGCTAACGCGCTGCTCGGCCTGAGCAGTGAAAAGCTCAGCAGGTAGTGCACTGGCGTCCATCTCGGCACCGCCACCATACTGCTGAACCGCCTGCTGACGCAGACGATCAACTTCACCGGATACCAGCGCCTTAGGTACAGCGATGCTGTTGACCTTAACCAGTCCGTTCATGACCTGTGTTTTGATCTTGCCGCGCAGTGCTTGCTTAAGCTCACGCTGCATGTTCTTGCGGATCTCCTCCTTGAAACCATCCAGCTCGGCTTCTTCGATACCAAACTTGCTGAACAGCTCAGCATTCAGTTCCGGAAGCTCAGAGGCGGATACGCTGTTGACTTTCAGTTTAAAGACAACGGCCTGACCCGCCAGATCTTCGGAGTGGTACTGCTCAGGGAATGTGATGTCCAGTTCTTTCTCATCACCGGCACTCAGACCGATCAATCCCTCTTCAAAGCCAGGAATCATCGCGCCTGAACCCAACACCAGCTCATGACCTTCGGCCTTACCACCGGCGAAAGCTTCACCGTCTTTGAAACCTTCAAAGTCGATAGACACGCGGTCACCATCAGCGGCGGCGCGCTCAACCACACTCCAGACCGCTTGCTGCTTACGCAGGCTTTCGATCATGGTGTCGACATCGCTATCGGCAACTTCAGCAGTTTCACGGGTAACTTCGACACCGGAAAAATCCGCCAGCTCAATCTCAGGGAATACTTCAAACGTTGCCACGTACTGGAAGTCTTCGCCTTCTTTGTCGTTTTTGGCTTCAATGCTGGGACCACCGGCAGGCTTGACCTTTTCCTGGGTTACCGCTTCATAGAAGCTGCTTTGGATAATTTCACCCAGTACTTCCTGACGTACGCCTTTACCGTAACGACGCTTGATCTCTTTCATCGGCGCCTTACCGGGACGAAAGCCATCAATGCGAACCTGGCTCGCGGTCTGCTTCAGACGACCGTTGACATCATTATCAATACGTTCCGCAGGAACGGTGACCGTCATTTGACGCTCCAGCGAAGAAGTCGCCTCAACAGAAACTTGCATGAAATATCC
>JBFGYY010000330.1:0-4272 GCA_041587095.1 Motiliproteus sp.
ACTTGCGGGTGCGCAAGGAACCTTCGACATAGACTTTAGAGCCTTTGCGCAGGTATTGGCCGGTAATTTCCGCCAGCTTGCCGAAAAACACCACGCGGTGCCACTCGGTCCGTTCCTGCATTTGACCGGTTTCCCGGTCTTTCCAGCTGTCGCTGGTTGCCAGTGTGACATTGGCTACCGCGTTGCCGTTCGGCATGTAGCGTACCTCGGGGTCTTGCCCCAGGTTGCCGATCAGAATGACTTTGTTAACACCCCGTGCCATATTTTTTACCCTGTAAGAACATTGAGATACGGCGTTGCCGGTTGTTGTGCCGACGATGTGCGCCGTCAAGCGCTGAGTCTAGCCGTTTTTCGAACCGGTAACGTTACCAGATTAGTGCTTTTCGGTCAGCCTAAATAGCCGGTTTTCGCTGTCCGTCTTTCCCGGGTTAGCGACTATAGTAGTTTCAGGGTGGGTTGGATTGCCCGCAGCGGATCATTCTTATGTCGCAGGGGCGCAGAACGGGAATGTATTTAGCAGCCGGTAACCTTAAGTCTATGAGCGGGGCGTGATATGCAGGAAAGCGATCCGGTTTATGATATCTGTGTCGTGGGAGGCGGGATCAACGGTGCCGGTATAGCGCTCGACGCCGCGGGGCGCGGACTTCGCGTGCTACTGTGTGAGCAGGGCGATCTTGGCGGGGCGACGTCTTCCCAGAGCAGCAAGCTCATTCATGGCGGGTTGCGCTATCTGGAGTTTTATGAATTTCGCTTGGTGCGTGAAGCGCTGGCGGAGCGCAGTGTCTTGTGGCATAAAGCGCCGCACCTGATCCGGCCGCTGCGGTTCCGGTTGCCGGTACTGCAAGGGTTGCGTCCGGGCTGGCTGATCCGTTGTGGCTTGTTCTTGTACGACCTCCTGGCGCCGGCCAACAAGCTACCGCGATCACGGCGCTTCGAACTGGCCGCGAACAGCCCGCTACAGGCGAAAATTCGCCACGGGTATGAATATGGAGATCTTTGGGTGGATGATGCGCGTCTGGTGATCGCCAACGCGATGGCGGCTCGGGACCGGGGGGCAGACGTTTTGTCACGGACCCGCTGTACCCGGGCGCGCCGGGAGTCGGGACTGTGGCAGATCAGTCTGCAATCGAGCGATGGCACCGAGCGGCAGGTTGTCAGCCGTGTGCTGGTGAATGCGGCCGGCCCCTGGGTCGATACGCTGGCGAGCGGAGCGTTGGGCGGCATTGCTGCGGCGCAGGCGTCTGTCCGGCTACGGTTGGTCAAGGGCAGTCATATCATCGTGCCTCGGCTGCATGACGGTGAAGAGGCTTATATTCTGCAGCATGACGATGGCCGGATCGTATTCGTATTGCCTTATGAGGGCCGTTATTCGCTGATCGGTACCACCGATGAGCCCCATCATGGTTTGCCGGAACAGGTCGACGTGTCGCCGGCCGAAGAGCGTTATCTGCTCAAGGTGGTCAACCGCTATTTCCGCAAGCAGCGCAGCCGGGATGACATTGTAGCCCGTTACGCGGGTGTGCGGCCGCTGCTTGAGGAGGAGGGCGCGGCGGATCAGAAACTCAGCAGAGACTATCGCCTCCTGCTGGATGACGAGCCCGGGCAGGCTCCGCTACTCACCGTGCTTGGCGGTAAGATAACTACCTACCGGCGCTTGTCTGAAAAGGCGTTGGACCTGCTTCGGGGTGTGTTTCCCCGGTCCGGTCCCGCCTGGACCAACGGTGTGCACCTGCCGGGCGGGAGTTTTACCGATTGGGCTGCGCTGCAGCAGGTTTATCGTGACCGTTACCCCTGGTTGCCGGACTCTCTGCGTGTTCGGTTGTTGCGCGGTTACGGTACGTTGTGCGCGACCTTACTGGACCGGGCCGCTGGCATCCCGGATCTGGGTCAGCACTTCGGTGCGGGACTGTATCAGCGGGAAGTTGATTACCTGTGCCGGCGTGAATGGGCTTTGACGGCGGAGGACATTCTCTGGCGGCGAACCAAGCTGGGGTTGCAGTTACGTCCCGCCCAGGTTGACGCATTGCAAGCTTATCTGGATCAGCGACTCTCAGAGCCATTGGAAGGCAGCGACAGCAGCGCAGAGCGAAACCTGTAATCGAGCTTTCAATGGGTGACGACGAGCCCGTATAATCGAGGGTTTAGCCCCGTCGTTGAGGTATCCATGGAGAAGATCAGTGTACGCGGTGCGCGTACCCATAATCTTAAGAATATCGATCTTGAGCTGCCGCGCGATAAGTTAATCGTGATTACCGGTTTGTCCGGTTCGGGCAAGTCCTCTCTGGCCTTCGACACCCTCTATGCGGAGGGGCAGCGGCGTTATGTCGAGTCACTGTCTACCTATGCGCGCCAGTTTCTGTCGGTGATGGAAAAACCCGATGTTGACCACATCGAGGGGCTTTCGCCGGCGATATCCATTGAACAGAAGTCAACTTCGCATAACCCTCGTTCTACCGTGGGAACCATTACCGAAATTTACGACTATTTGCGTCTGCTGTTTGCCCGCGCCGGCGAGCCGCGTTGTCCCGATCATGACCTGCCATTGAAAGCGCAGACCGTCAGCCAGATGGTCGATCAGATTCTGGCCATGCAGGAGGGTAGCAAGCTGATGCTGCTGGCTCCGGTGATGCAGGACCGCAAGGGCGAGCATCTGCACTTGTTGAGTAGTCTGAAGACCCAGGGCTATGTTCGCGCGCGTATCAACGGCATCGTCTGTGACCTGGACGAAGCCCCGGAGCTGGATAAAAACCGCAAGCACACCATCGAAGTGGTGGTTGACCGCTTCAAGGTGCGCTCCGACATTCAGACCCGCCTGGCGGAATCGCTCGAGACCTGTCTGGAGCTGACCGACGGTATCGCGCTGATCAGCCCGATGGATGATGACGGCGGAGAAGAAACCATTTTCTCGGCTCGTTTCGCCTGCCCGCAATGCGGGCACAGTATTCAGGAGCTGGAGCCGCGCCTGTTCTCTTTCAATAACCCGCACGGCGCCTGCGCCAGCTGTGATGGCCTCGGTTCCCGCCTGTTCTTCGATCCGGCCAAGGTGGTGGTGGATGCGTCGTTATCGTTGGCCGAGGGCGCGATTCGCGGCTGGGACCGGCGCAACGTGTACTATTACCAGTTGCTGACGGCGGTCGCCGATCATTGTGGCTTCCGTCTGGATACACCGTTCTGTGATCTGAGCGATAAGCACCGCACTATTATTCTTGAGGGCAGTGGCCGGGAAAAGATCTCCTTCAAGTACCTGAGTGACAAGGGTGAAATCGCGCTCAAGGCGCACCCGTTTGAGGGTGTGTTGCCGAATATGCATCGCCGTTACCGTGAGACCGAGTCGCAGATGGTGCGTGAGGATCTGGCGCGTTATCAGGCTCAGCAGACCTGTCCGTCTTGCGAAGGCTCGCGTTTGCGGCGTGAAGCGCGCCATGTGTTTATCGATAACTGCAATATTGCCGACATAACAGCATTGCCGGTGGGCGAATGCCATGCCTACTATTCCAGGCTGCAATTGACCGGCAAGCAGGGCGAAATCGCCGACAAGATTCTCAAGGAGATCCGTGCGCGTCTTAACTTTCTGGTCAATGTGGGGCTGGACTACCTGAGTCTGAACCGTAATGCCGACTCGCTGTCCGGTGGCGAGGCGCAGCGGATTCGCCTGGCGAGCCAGATCGGAGCGGGCTTGGTCGGGGTGATGTATATCCTCGATGAGCCCTCCATCGGTTTGCATCAGCGTGATAATGAGCGTCTGCTGGCGACGCTGACCCATCTGCGCGATCTGGGCAATACCGTGATTGTGGTGGAACACGATGAGGATGCGGTTCGGCAGGCCGATTATGTGGTTGATATCGGTCCGGGCGCGGGGGTTCATGGTGGGCAGGTGGTCGCACAGGGAACACCGGCGGATGTCATGGCTTGTCCGGACTCCCTGACCGGTCAGTACCTGAGCGGTACGCGTCGCATCGAGGTGCCTGCCGAGCGCCATTTACCCGATCCCAAGCGCTGGCTGCGTCTTAGTGGTGCTGCCGGTAATAACCTGCAGCAGGTCGAGCTGGAGGTGCCTATCGGCCTGATGACCTGCGTCACCGGTGTCTCCGGGTCCGGCAAGTCAACACTGATCAACAATACCCTCTATCCGCTGGCTGCGACCGAGCTGAATAAAGCCACCACCCTTGAGGCGGCTCCCTATATCAGTCTCAAGGGGCTGGAGCATCTGGACAAGGTGGTGGATATCGATCAGAGCCCGATAGGGCGCACGCCGCGTTCCAACCCTGCAAC
>JBFGYY010000331.1:0-4264 GCA_041587095.1 Motiliproteus sp.
TGGGCTACGGGAGCACAAAATACATCCGGGCTTGTTGTCGAAGCTCTGAAGCTTGCATGGAAAAAACGTCGACCTCTAGGGGGAGACTTGTTATTCCACTCGGATCAAGGGTGTCAGTATCGAAGCGAGGCAGTGATGAGCTGGTTAACGCGCCGAGGCGTCACAATCAGTATGTCTCGACGAGGTAACTGCTGGGACAATGCATGTGCAGAAAGCTTCTTCGCTTTGTTAAAAAAAGAATGGACGAACCGTTTAGGCCTATTGAGTAGGAAAGAGATGCAGGCGGAAATCCATTACTACATTGAGGAATATTATAACGTTATACGTCGGCATGGTTCGCTTGGAGACCTAAGCCCCCAAGCGTTCGAAACTGCCGCTTAAGATGCAAGAGAATTGAAAGTGTCTACTTTATCGGGGGCACACCAGCGTGCGCCGCGTTTCAGCGCTTAAGGCACTGCCTTGCCCGCCGTGGGTATCCAGGTATTGGCAGATGCCGTTCATCACCGGCCAGCGGTTGTCACACCAGTCCGGGGCTAACAGCGTCGGTGGGCGCGCCGTGGCGGTGACGCGGTGGTAAACCACATCAAGCGGCGTGCGGCGGATCATCTCAGCCGCCGTATCAATATAGTCCTGCATGCTGATCGGGACCAGTTCGCCACGCTTCCATTGCCGCGCCATTTGACTGCTACGCACGATGTGCAGCGGATGCAGTTTCAGCCCCTGGCAGCCTTGTTCAAGTACGCGATCCAGGGTGATTAAGCTGTCTTGCGCCTCTTCGCCGGGCAGGCCGATAATCAGGTGGGTGCAGACTTTCAGATTGCGTTGGCGGGCTCGGCTAACAGCGTCGCAGTAAGCGGCGAAATCGTGGCCGCGATTGATACGCTCGAGCGTGCTGTCAAACGCGCTTTGCAAGCCGAGTTCCAGCCAGACCTCAAAGCCCTGTTTCTGGTAATGAGCCAGTAGGTCCAGAGTAGCGTCGGGCAGGCAATCGGGGCGGGTGCCGACACACAGGCCCGCAATGTCGGCTACGGTCAGTGCTTCTTCGTAGAGGCGGCGCAGGGTTTCTACTTCGGCATAGGTGTTGGTATAGGCCTGAAAGTAGGCCAGAAAGCGTTTTGCACGCATACCGGGTTTGCTACGCTCGAGCTGTTCGCGGATGCTGGGCGGGGCTTCGGTATGCGCGTTGAATGAGGCGTTATCGCAGAAGGTACAACCCCCGCGTCCCAGAGTGCCGTCACGGTTGGGACAGGTAAACCGGGCATTGATACTGAGCTTATGGGTCCGCTCGCCTAAACGGCGTTTCAAATCTTTGCCAAGCGTGTTGGCGTAGTGATCGAGCTGCATGAAGAATAATTCTGTTGACGGCGAGTGAATTGGGGGATGCGAGACTGTAGCAATCGACGTGAAGATGGCTAGAAATGTCTGGCATGCAGTTTACCATGATCCGGGCGACGATAGGGATTCGCGTCTGGACGATTGGCACCTTATAATTCCTTAATATTTCGTGAAGGATGTGATCCATGAATAGGCTAATTGCCCGAGCGTTTGTTATTTTGTCACTCGTGCTGACATTACCCGTCAACGCCAGCCATGAAAATGAAGAGCCCTCCGATGGAACGGTGGGGAGTTTCATTGAAATAACCCCGCCGAAGGCGGTTTCGGTGGTTCGGTTTCAAGCCGGTGACGACCAGCAGGACGTACGCCTGGATGACTACCAAGGTAAATTGGTTTTATTGAACCTGTGGGCGACCTGGTGCCCGCCTTGTTTGCGTGAGCTTCCCGCACTGGACCGGCTGCAAAAACGCCTGGGTGGCGATGATTTTGTGGTATTACCCGTGGCACTGGATCGTAAAGGCTACGACGCGGTCAAAGAGTACTACGAGAAGCTCAACATTAAGCATATGGACATTTATGTCGGAGACACCGACGAGTTTGCCAGTGCTTTTCCCGTGGATGTTTTTCCCGCCAGCTTCTTTATCGATAAGGACGGCAAAGTCTTGAGCTTTTTGCGCAGTTACGTCGAGTGGGACGACCCCCGGGCCGATAAAAAAATTCGCGATTATATCGCGCAATCAACGGGGCGTTAACGGTTGCATGACGCCCGGTAATCGTGGATAATCCACGCCGTTGTCGCAATCGAGGCAGCGCTGCAATGGTGGTCCTTCTGGTCCCCCCGCAACGATAAACCGTGAACCTGGTCAGGCCCGGAAGGGAGCAGCCACAGCGGTGGACTTGTGTGCCGGGGTGTGGCTAGAGGGGCCGCCTCCAATTTCTACCCCCCGTGTTTCGAGTCTTAACTCTGCGAGTTTATCTTTGTGTAGCTCCGCTACATAATAACCTGCCCCAGAGATCTGCATCCGTAAGCTCTACTGGCCTTGCCGCGCTATAAACCCCTTCAAGTCGCCAGTCCAAAGATGGGGTTTAGCTTTGCTCATCCAGCAAGTGTCCGGTCTTAACCCAGATCAGCGTGTCCTGCTCGGTATAAGGGTTGTGCTGGCTTTTGTGCGGGCTGCGAATCCAGGTTCCTGCCGGATAGCGACCAAACTCATCGATCAGCTCGCCTTCAATCACATAGATCTCTTCACCGCCGATATGGGTATGGGGTTGGAACGTCGTGCCGGCTGGCCAGCGAACCAGGGCAACCTGCTCGCCGAACCCTTCATACAGGGGGAGTACACGGAGTTTACCGTAACCCGGCTGCCAGTTGCCTTGATGCGTGTCGATGCAGATATGCCGGCGATCCTGTGGTGAAAACTGATGCAGTTTCACCAGAATTTCACAGCCGTCGTTGCTGAACGGCGCATGGCGGAACCCCTCGGGATTGCGAAAATAGGTTCCTGCGGGGTAATCGCCTGATTCATCGGAAAAGGTGCCTGACAGGACCAGAATCTCCTCGCCTTTGGGGTGATCATGGCTGGAGAAGCGTGCTCCGGGGTCGTAGCGCACAATACTGGTGGCGTGGCCGCGCTCGGCATCTTCCCTTGCCAGGGGCTTGCGCCAAACACCGGTCATCGGGCTGGCCAGCCAGGGCGCACTCCGGGTGTCTATGACTACCCGCCGGGAAAAATCCATGTTGATCATCTGATTGCTCCCGTATGCTGTCGCTTAAAAGCCGTTTTAGAAACTCTAATACCTAGCGGAATGTGCGATTGAGGTTGCTTAGTCTGAAAATACACCCTCCATTGCTAGCAGACCCTACAGCTTGGTATGGGCTTCCATCTCAGCGCCGATTTTTTT
This sequence comes from Motiliproteus sp., assembly GCA_041587095.1. Classification (GTDB taxonomy): domain Bacteria; phylum Pseudomonadota; class Gammaproteobacteria; order Pseudomonadales; family Balneatricaceae; genus Motiliproteus. The sequence goes on from JBFGYY010000331.1 coordinate 3,238, forward strand.
ACGCATCTCCATCAGCGTGATGGCCGATTGCTCCAGCTGCTTGTCCTTTTCGGTCTCGGGCACCCACTTGGGAACGGTCGTTGGCCGGCCGGCATCGTCCACGGCGACCATAATCAGCATGCAGTGGGTGGTGAGGTGGCGCTCCGGGTATTTCGGATCCCCGGCGCGAACGTCGACCCCGATATGCATCGAGGTTTTACCGGTGTAGATTACTTTGGCGCCAACCTCGACCAGGTTGCCCACATGGATCGGTTGCACAAAGCGGATACCGCCGGCATAGGCCGTGATACAGTAGCGGCCACTCCAGCCCGCCGCGCAGGCGTAGGCAGCCAGATCGATCCATTTCATCACGGCGCCACCGTGAACTTTGCCGCCGAAATTTACATCGGCGGGTTCAGCGAGAAATCGCAGGGTTTGCTGTCTGTCTTGACCGGGCATTGCAGCCTCCAAATGAACGCGGTTGTATACTGAGACAGTACACTATATTGCGGGCGGGTGTGATACAGAGTGCTAAGACATATCGTATTTTTTAGGCGGTTTGCCTGATACCCGAAACCCTTGTAGTGCAATATATGAAACGATACGGCTGATTGTTGGCGCTGCCAGCAGATCGTCCCTCAAACGGACCAATGGAGCGGGAAGATATGAGCGATTGTTGCAACGCCTCTGAAGGAAGCGTCAAGGCAGCGGCAGGTGACGCGGCCCCATGCCCCCGGTGCGGGGCACTAGCAAAAGGTGTAGGAGCGACGACACTGATGCACCACCTGAAGGCCCCCGATAATCAACACTTGCCATCGCAAGCCTTCTTTTTTTGCCCGGGTGTTCACTGTGATCTGGTGTATTTCACTCTGGATGGCCGGGGGTTTGAAACCGATAATGTGCGTTGGGCCGTCGGGCAGAAATCCACCCTGCCTGATCGCACCCTCTGTTATTGTTTCGATGTGAGCCTTGATCGGGTCGAGGCAGAGATTGAACGGACGGGGCAGAGTGCGAGCAAAGCGTTTGTGATGGAGCAAACCAGGCTAAA
>JBFGYY010000332.1:0-4259 GCA_041587095.1 Motiliproteus sp.
AACTATATAAAACCTAAACCAAACTTAACGTTTAGCGTATTTTTTACGTGTTGGATGCTCTGATAATGCTGCATGTTGCATCTCAGCAAGCACCCACACGAATTACTTGATCGAGTTGTTAAAGAGCGGTTTGTTGTCGAGCCGCTGTGGCGTCTCGTTCAACTGAGGGGCGTATTCTACAGCCATGATCCTGACTGTCAACACGCAGCGATGTAAATTTTTCAGCCAGATTTATAAGCCACTCAGGGCGGTGCGTTTTTGTCCTGGCAGCGCCGTATAGACTCATTAGAACAACGCATCATTCTGCGCTCAGCGGCAAAGATATCTTTCGCTGCCTTGTTACACGGATACTGGCAGATCCACCAAACTCACACTATGGGCACCAATTTTGTCACCAAAAAAAATCGATGCCACGCGCGCAAAACGCTCAGGGCCGTCCGTCACAAGAAACTGCACCTGCTCCATTGTAGATACCCGCTCGGGCGCGCTTAGATCAACCGCATCTAAACGCAACTTGAGCACCTGCGCGGTGGTCTCAGCAGAATCGACCAAAGAGACATTCGGCCCGGCTACTGCCGCAATCGCTTGCTTAAGCACCGGGAAGTGCGTGCAACCCAGAACCAAGCAGTCAACAGTCTTGCTTTCCGGGTGGGCAGCTAGCAACGGCTGAAGATAACGCGCCAGTATCTGCTCTAGAAGCTCACCTTCGACCCAGCCCTCTTCAGCCAACGCTACAAATAGCGAGCATGCGGCCTGCTCCACAACGGCATCCGGTCGTATTTTTCGGATAGCCAGGGGATAAGCCTCCCCTCGAACCGTACTCTCAGTGGCAATCACGGCAATATGTCCGGTTTTAGAGGCACGGCAACTGGCAACAGCTCCTGGCTCGATGACGCCAATGACCGGGATGTGCGGATATAGCGCCTGCAAGTCCGACACAGCAACTGCAGAAGCGGTATTACAGGCAACCACAAGCGCCTTAATATTACGCTCAACCAGAACCTTTGCCGCTTGAACTGCGTAGCGGGAGACGGATTCAGCACTTTTGGTACCGTAAGGAACACGCGCGGTATCCCCCAGATAGAGCAAATTTTCCCTGGGTAACAGACGATGTATCGCCTGCAACACGGTCAGCCCCCCAACGCCGGAATCAAACACACCAATCGGCAGTTCCCGATTAACCACCTTGTTCAGCATACCTAGCGCTTACCCGCCTTCTTCTTCGAGCGACGATTAAATTCCTGCATACGCAACTTTTTTTGAACCTGTCTGCGCGTCAATTCGTTCTTTTTGTCCTTGAAAGGGTTATCCCCCGAGCGGAACTCAAAGCGTACCGGCGTCCCTTTAATATCCAGCATGCTGATAAATCGGTTCTGCAGATAGCGCTTATAAGAATCGGGCAACTGTGCAGTCTGATTACCGTGGACGATAAACAACGGAGGATTTGAACCGCCCTGGTGAACATAACGCAATTTTATACGACGACCATTTACCAAGGGCGGCTGATGATCAGCAGCAACATCCTCAAGCAACTTCGTTAGCCGGTTTGTCGGCCACTTCCCCATCGCCGAGCTGTAGGCCTGATCAACGGAAACATAAAGATCACCTACCCCCGTGCCGTGTAACGCCGAAATAAAGTGAATGGTGGCAAAATCAGCAAACACCAGCTTGCGCTCAAGCTGTCTTTTGACGGCTTCGCGATCATCCCCTGTCATCCCATCCCATTTATTCAGCGCAATAACCAATGCCCGGCCCGAATCCAGAACGAAGCCAAGCATATGCAGGTCCTGGTCTGTCAAACCTTCCCGGGCATCCATCACCGCAACGACCACATGGGCGTCTTTGATCGCCTGGAGCGTTTTAATAATCGAAAATTTTTCTACCGTTTCCTTGATATTTTTTCTGCGCCGCACACCTGCTGTATCGATCAGCGTGTACTTCTCACCGTCGCGTTCATAGGGGATATAAATACTGTCTCTGGTCGTTCCTGCCTCATCAAAGACTACTACACGGTCTTCGCCCAGCATCCGGTTAACCAAGGTGGACTTGCCAACATTAGGCCGGCCAACAACAGCAATGCGAATACCACTACTCAATTCGTCGACGCTGCCATCCTCATCCACGGGGAATGACTGCAACACCTGTTCGATCAACAAACGGGTACCACGGCCATGAGAAGCGGCTATAGCAAATGGGTCAACACCCAGACCAAGTTCAAAGAAGTCAGAAACTGCCACGTCCGGGTCAATACCGTCCGTTTTATTCACTACCAGATGAAACGGCTTACCGCACCGACGCAGATGCTCGGCGATCATTGTGTCAGCCGGGTGAATCCCTGCACGACCATCCACCAGAAAAAGCACAATATCCGCTTCTTCAATAGCCAGGAAGGACTGACTGGCCATTGCCGAATCTATCCCTACCTCGTTACCCGAGATACCTCCGGTATCCACAACGATAAAGTCACGCTCTTCCAAACGCCCTTCACCGTATTTACGATCTCGGGTTAACCCGGAATAATCGGCTACCAGAGCGTCGCGCGAACGCGTCAACTGGTTAAACAGGGTAGACTTCCCTACATTCGGGCGCCCAACGAGGGCTATTACGGGGATCATGGAACTCACCTGATCTGATCAAAAAAAAGAAGCGGACACCCATAGATGATGAGTATCCGCAGAATTATTACGCATTTTCCAAGAAGTGCGCGAGCCGTTACTCTAGTGTTAACGCTGTCAGCTGGCCGCTCGTATCGAGAATATACAGCACGCCGCCATCCGATATCATCGGTCCCTGAACTCCTGAAGAGTCGACGTTGTATCTCGCTACGAAACTCCCGTCAGTCTGACTAACGAAATGTATCACGCCTTCGAAATCAGCGACGGCCACCAACCCCGAGAGAATCGCTGGCGGGCCCAGGCGCCGATTGGTCAGAGAACTCTGCCGCCAGATAACGCCACCGGAACGTAAATCATGTGCAACAACTGCATCGTCGGAATCACTGGTGAACAAGCGCTCCTCATCTTTCACGGCACCATGAAAGCTGGATAGCTCCTTGGCCCATAATATCCGCCCATCGCGCGCGGAAACACAAGCGATACGGCCTTGGTAACTGGTCACATATAAGAGGCCGTCATCTTCAACAATGGCGCCATCAATATCGACTATGCGTTCCAGTTCAGTCTTGCCTTGTGGTAGTGCGACCCGCGTCTCCCAGAGTGGCTCACCGTTGGCAGCATCCAGCGCCAAAAGTTTGCCATTAGCCAAGCCGAGATAGATTCGCTGACCTATAAACAGCGGCTGGCTCGTGCCACGTAATGTTAGGGAAGGCAGTTGCGCATCATAAATCCAGCGCAAACTACCATCCTGTGACGAAAGCGCCGCTAACTTACCGTCTATGGTCTGCACTATAGCCAAACCATTACCCGACTGAACAGGCGACAAGCTCTCACTACTCAGTGTTGCACGCCAGAGCTCGCTGCCATCATCCTTGCTCAAGGCAACAACCTCGCCGTCGCGCGTAGTCACAAAGAGGCGGGCGTTATCTGCGCCGACCCCACCGAGCAATGGCTCCCTTAGCGATCGCTGCCAGATTTGGCGCCCCGTTGGACGCTCTAAAGCGGTAAGCCGGCCGCCTCTATCGGCAACGTAGACCTGCTCTGGCGTGAGATATGGGCGCATCCGATGAAAATCATTACCCAGCGGATTTCCAACATCCTTAGCCCACAATACTGACACCGTCTTCTGAGGCTGAAAATCAATCAATTCAGCAGGCTTTATTTCGTCCTCGGAACTCCACAGACTGCAGCCCGCGAGCAGACCGGCAAGAATTATCAAACAACCAGACCGGACATACCCCCCAGAATTTCGCACCGTCATCATCCTTCAGCTGCAGCTAAATCTTCCAGTTTTAATGTCAAAACAGGGGTTTGAGCACCGGCTGCGGCGGCAACAGCCTGCTGATAGGATGCACGCGCTTCCTCGATACGCCCTAATTCAAGCAAGATATCACCGCGTACTTCGAGGTAAGACAGGTCAAAACCTTTGCCTTGCGCTGTATCAAGCGTCGCCAGAGCCTTCTCAGCACTTCCCTGAGCCAGCAGAACACGGGCTAAACGCAACGTTGCGACGTGCTGGATTTCAGGACTAGGCTTACTGGCCAAAACCCATTCGAGTTCTTTCTGAGCGGAGGATAAGTCACCCTGCTCTACCGCATCTTTGGCTAACCAGAAAGCGGCATAATCAGCGTAAGCCAAGTCCGC
>JBFGYY010000333.1:0-4258 GCA_041587095.1 Motiliproteus sp.
AAGCTTTCCAGCAACGCCTGCGCCTCACTGTACTCGCCGAGATGAAAATGACAGGTTGCCAACCAGAAACCAGGCATGAGATCTTTAGAGGACCAGTAATGACGCTCAAAGACCGGCTTGGCACGTTCATATTGATCGGACTGCAGCAACAACTGCCCTTTAATCAGCTGGGTATAGTCATAATTATGGCTGGAACGGGATACCTGCGTATCGCACAGTTTGATGGCCCGATTCAGTGCACCCTTTTCAATGGCACGATCGATGGCTTCAAGCTCCTGGCGCCGCAAACAGAGAATAGACAGGCGTTTTTTTAGCTCATTGACGGTAAACGGCTTGGTCAGCACCTCATCCGGGCGCATCTCAATCGCATACAGCACGGATTCCTGCGACGCATCGCTGGTCATTAAAATCCAGGCACAGGTAGGTTTAATCAGCCCGCGATAACGCGCTTCCTCCAGAATTTGCAAGCCGGTATGACGATCACGGACGTTATGGCCGATAAGGATGATGTCATAGCCACCTTCACCGATCGTTTCCAGCAGATCATCGCGGATAGGCAGCGCATCCACACGGCCAAATCCTAGCGATTCCAGCATCCCGCGCAGCGTCGACCGAAAGTTACCACTGCTATCGATCAACAAGATCCGCTTACTGGAAAAATCTACTGCCGGCACCGCTCACCTCCCTGTTAGCTTTCGGATAAAACGAACCATGCGCTGTGTGACCAACCGCGACCGGATTGCAGCCAAAGCAGATACGCCTTATGAATTTACACTAATTGCGCCCGTCCGGCTGAATATTTGCGCGACATTACCGCTAAGCGTCGCGCATGCGGGCCTTGCGGAAACGCAAATCACAATGACAGACGGATAGTCGTTAACAAGACCGCAGGTCTGGTGCACAAAGCAACGGGGACAAATAGCAACACTCAGTATAGCTTTGCAAGAGTATCAACATGCTGACCCAGATCAATGAGTGCTTTTTAGCCAGTCGTCTACCCGAACCTGCTGAGGCCACGGAGCGCCTCCCCTAAAACCGGGGCACTTGCCAGAGTGAGAGTGAGAGTGAATGCCGGTATGCCGGTCAATACGCAAAACCTTAGCGCAGCCTGCTCATACAACAGGGGATAAGCAAGCTACGCCGGCACGCTATACGACGTTTGGCTAAGCGTTTACCCCTAACCTTTTCAGTAGACTGACCTGAGACTTAGGAGCGTGTGAACAATTATGGTTACGACCTATATAAGCCACCAGGATTGCGGCCTGCATAATATGGGGCCAGAACACCCGGAAAGCCCGATCCGGCTCAGGGCTATCGCCCGGCAGCTCGAGCGAACCGGGGTCATGGACCACCTGTTTCAGGTACAGTCGGTACATATCACCGAAGATCAGATCTTACTGGCCCATCATCCGCTTCATCCGAAGCGCCTGCTGATGCGCCAGCCGGAAAAAGGCATCGTCTACACCGACGAAGACACCGCGCTGTGCCCGCAATCGTTACACGCGGCGTCACTGGCTGCGGGATCAACCATTCTGGCAACCAACCGCGTTCTGACCGGCAAGACCGACAACGCATTCTGCGCCGTTCGCCCTCCGGGTCACCATGCGGAGCACAACCAGCCTATGGGCTTCTGTTTTTACAATAACGTAGCCATTGGCGCCATCCATGCGCTAAGCCAGCCTGGCATTGAGCGGGTTGCCGTTCTCGATTTCGACGTGCACCACGGCAACGGAACGGTGGATATCTTTAAAGACCGTCCGGAAGTGCTGGTATGCTCGACGTTTCAGCACCCCTTTTATCCGGAACGTTACAGCGACATCGCTCGACCCAATATTATTAACTGCCCGATAGAGGCACACAGTGACGGCAGCGTGTTTCGCCGCATCGTCGAACAGCGCTGGCTGCCGGCCCTGCAGGAACACAAACCGGATATGATCTTCATTTCGGCCGGCTTTGATGCCCACCACGAAGACCCGATGGCCGACCTGCACCTAACCGAAGAAGATTACCGCTGGGTTACACAATTGATACTCGATGTTGCCCGCACCTACAGCAACAATCGCGTCGTTTCCGTCCTGGAAGGGGGGTACAACCCCAGCTCGCTGGCATACAGCACACAAGCACACATCGAGGCGCTGCTGGGCTACTAAGCCGGTAAGGAGCGCTGATTCAGCACCGATGCTACCCGGCCAGATCAGCCGGGTAACATCCGCTTCCGTCAGGGCCGGTAAACTTTGACGTTAGCAAAACCCTGATCGTTCAGGTACAGCGCATGCAGCTGGCTCATCACCCCCCGATCACAGTACAGCAGATAAGTCCGCTCCTGCGCCAACTCAGCGAAGGCACTGCCCAGGTTGTAGAAAGGAATTTTTATCACTTCGACACCCGCAACATCCAAAGGCGACTCTTCCTCTTCGTAAGGGGCACGAATATCGAGAATGACTTCGTCGAGGCCCACCTCGTCGCGTGTTTCCACCTCGATGCGGCTGCGAGCCTCAGTTTCAACTTCATCGATGCGCATCACTTGCATCGAAGCCAGCGCCTGAGATAACACCGAGAAATCGAAGTTTTCTTCCTCTTCCAGGATCCGGGAAAGCTTTGCCTTCGTTGTAGGACGATCCGATATCACACCGCAGTATTCCGGAATGCTCTTGGCAAAATCATAGGTGCCAATCCGTTTTGCCGTGTCGATAATATCCTGCTTGTCGGACACCACCAACGGCCGCAAAATCAGCGTATCGGTAACGCTGTCGATAACAGCCAGATTAGGCAGCGTCTGACTGGACACCTGCGCCACACTCTCGCCGGTCACCAGCGCCTCGATCCCCATAGTCTGGGCAACGTCGGTTGCCGCGCGCAACATCATGCGCTTCAGGACCACGCCCATCTGGGAGTGATGGACATTTTTCAGAATTTCGGCCACAACCCCCTCGAAGGGGACCGTGATAAATTTAACGCGATGCGAAGAGCCAAAACGATTCCAGATATAGTGCGATACCTGTTTAACACCGGTCTCATGCGCGGCCCCGCCCAGATTGAAAAAGCAGAAATGGGTTTTGCAACCCCGCTTAATCGTCAGATAACTGGAAACCGTTGAATCAAAGCCCCCGGAGATCAGCGACAACACCCCTTCCTGCGTCCCCAGCGGGAAACCACCCAGGCCGGGATAGCGGTTTTCAACAATAAACAAACGCTGATCACGAATTTCAAGGTTAACCACAATCTCGGGGTTATGCAGATCAACACCCTTTGCATCGGTGTGCTGGCGCAGCCCGCCACCGACGTAGCGCTCAACATCGATCGAACTGAAATCGTGCTTACCCGCCCGCTTCACCCGGACAACAAACGTCTTGCCCGCCAGGCTGGCGCCGTGCACCGCACGGGTCTGCTCGTAGATCTGATGCAGGTCGCCCAGCGGGTACTCCTGGACCTGAAGAAAATAAGCAACGCCGGGGGTTTCCTGCAGCACCTGCTTGATCCGGGCAAGCTCATCGATATCGCCTGAGCCAGTCTCCACTTCGATCTTGTCCCACAAGCCTTTGACTTTAATCTCGGGCTCAATGCGGCGCAAAATGACCTGCAGATTCGACTGCAGACGCTGAATAAAACGCTTGCGAACCGGCTTGCTTTTTATCGTGATTTCGGGGAACAGCTTGACGATGAATTTCATGACGGGGACTTCTGACCAGGCAAAGAGGGCAATTATACCCGTGCCCTGTCGATTAGGCCAAACAGCCCCGCCAGCCCCTCATTCGCACCACCCTTTTTGCGGCAAAGACTCTCGCCATCTGCCACAGCAGCTCGCTGACAATCAGCTCAGCACATGAGGAGCATTCAGTTTCAGATCAGGCAACTGATTTTAGATAAGACACCTGATTTCAGATAAGACCATTGGTTTCAGATACAACAGCTGGTTTCACACACAACAACTTGGTTTCAGATACGACAACGACTCGCAGGCATTCCCGACCCGATACAGACACAAGGCGAATATGTTTGTAATAAAAAAATAGCGCAGCGCTCGCTGCCTGAAAGAACAGACGGGAAGTTTCGGACAGAAACTGAGCGGACATAAAAAAAGGGTCCGACGTGAGTCAGACCCTTTTTTTAAAGTGGCGCACCCGAGAGGATTCGAACCTCTGACCGCTCGGTTCGTAGCCGAGTACTCTATCCAGCTGAGCTACGGGTGCAATAAAACTGCCTGCTGATTCAGCAGAGCCCTGAAGTGGCGCACCCGAGAGGATTCGAACCTCTGACC
>JBFGYY010000334.1:0-4250 GCA_041587095.1 Motiliproteus sp.
GTGGAACGGCTGCGGACCACATCGATTGAGGCAACCAGATTACGCGTCCACTCGTTGACCTTGCTGCGATCACGAAGATCCTCTTCGTTCAGTCTCGGCGCGTGGATAATCTGCTGCAGGGCATCTTCCGGATAGATCCGGGAGATTCGCTTGATCAGTCTCTGAACGCTGCGGTATTCATTGATCAGCGTTTCAAGCGCAGTCCCACTGATTGGCGGCGCGGTAGGATTTACAAACAGCTTGGCGTCGTTGATCGCGGCTTCCAGCATAAAGGCATCCAACGCCTCATCGTCCTTAAGATACTGCTCCTGCTTACCCTTTTTAATCTTGTACAGCGGTGGCTGAGCAATATACAGATGACCCCGTTCGATCAGTACGTTCATCTGCCGGAAGAAGAAGGTCAGCAGCAAGGTACGGATGTGTGAACCATCCACGTCGGCGTCGGTCATGATGATGATGCTGTGGTAGCGGAGCTTGTCGGGATTAAACTCTTCCCGGCCAATACCACAACCCAGCGCGGTAATCAGCGTACCCACCTCGGCGGAAGAGAGCATCTTATCAAAGCGGGCCCGCTCAACGTTGAGGATCTTACCCTTCAGCGGCAGGATGGCCTGCGTCTTGCGCGCGCGGCCTTGCTTGGCGGAACCACCGGCCGAATCACCCTCCACCAGGTAAATCTCTGAAAGCGCCGGGTCTTTTTCCTGGCAATCTGCCAGCTTACCGGGCAGCCCTGCGATATCCAGCGCGCCCTTACGCCGGGTCATCTCGCGCGCGCGCCGGGCGGCTTCACGGGCACGGGCAGCGTCGATCATCTTGCCGACGATCGCCTTGGCTTCCTGCGGCTGCTCTTTCAGCAGGTCGCTCAGGTCTTTATACATGACCTGCTCAACCGCGCTCTTCACTTCAGAAGAGACGAGTTTATCTTTGGTCTGCGATGAAAACTTCGGGTCTGGAACCTTGACCGAAATAACGGCGGTCAAACCTTCACGCGCATCATCGCCCGATGTCGCCACCTTGGACTTCTTCTGCAGGTTTTCCTGCTCGATATAGACATTCAGTGAGCGGGTCAGCGCGGCGCGGAAACCGGACAGGTGGGTACCACCATCGCGTTGTGGAATGTTGTTGGTAAAGCAGTGAATACTTTCCTGATAGCCTTCATTCCACTGCAACGCGACTTCAACGCCGATACCGTCATCACTCATGTCCGAGAAATGGAACACGCGGTTGATCGCCGTCTTGTTATGGTTCAGGTACTCGACGAAGGCCTTCACGCCTCCTTCGTACATGAAGGTATCCGTTTTACCGCTGCGCTCATCGAGCAGTTGAATACATACACCGGAGTTCAGGAAAGAAAGTTCACGCAGCCGTTTGGCCAGAATATCGTATTGAAAATGAATATTGCTGAACGTGTCGGCCGATGGTTTGAAATGGCAGCGTGTACCCGATGTCTCCGTATCGCCCACCGATGCCAGGGGTGCCACGGGTACCCCGTGTTGATAAGTCTGTTCGTAAACCTTGCCGCTGCGACGAATAGTCAGCTTCAGTTCGGCTGAGAGCGCGTTAACGACCGACACCCCCACACCGTGCAGTCCACCGGATACCTTATAGGTGTTGTCGTCGAACTTACCGCCGGCATGCAGAACCGTCATGATAACCTCGGCCGCCGATACGCCCTCTTCTTCATGGATATCCACAGGAATACCGCGACCGTTGTCGGCGACACTGACGGACTCATCGGGATGGATGATCACTTCGATCTTGCTACAAAAGCCGGCCAGCGCTTCGTCGATCGAGTTATCCACAACTTCAAACACCATATGGTGTAGGCCAGTGCCGTCATCGGTATCGCCGATATACATGCCTGGACGCTTGCGAACCGCATCCAGTCCTTTCAGCACCTTGATGCTGGAAGAATCGTATGTGTTCGTGGATCCGTCGCTCATTCTATACTCCCGTTATTGTTCATTTGTGACCAGCGCTCCCTGGGAAATCGGAAACGCACGCACGTCATTACTCTGTTGCCAGCAGCCGGAAAAGGCCTCTGGTTCGACACAGGTCACCAGAACCTGTGTTTCCAGCCGTTCCAGCTGCTCGCACAATCGCCGCCGATGCTTCATATCGAGTTCGGCCGGCAAATCATCAATCAAATAGGCACAGCGCAAACCGGTCTGTTCTCGCAGCAGAAACCCCTGGGCCATCTTCATGGCACACACGGTGAGCTTCTGTTGCCCCCGGGATAGCACCTCTGACGCAGCGATCCCCTTCACTTTAACGCGAAGATCGGCCCGCTGCGTGCCCTGATGGGTGAATCCTGAGGCGTGATCGCGCTCAAAACCACTGGCCAGGACTTCGTCCAGTTCACGGCGCTGGTCCCAACCCCGATAATACTGAAGCGTGATGTCCTCTATCTCGACCAGCTCCGACAGCAGCTCCTCAAAAACCGGCTGCAAGGCCAGAAAATACGCCTGGCGGAAGCTATCAAGACATTCCGAATGGGTAACGAGCTCACGATCCCAGACAGCGCGTACAAAGGGGTCCATTTTACCACACTTCAACAGGCTGTTGCGCTGCTTAAGACAGCGTCTGACCGCTTTCCAGGTCGCGAGAAAACGCGACTCGCTATGAAAGCCTCCCCAGTCGAGAAACTGGCGACGAATTTCCGGACTTCCCTCCAATAACAGGAACGTATCGGAATTGATCAGCTGCACCGGCAGCAACTCGGCGAGGGTCGAAACCGCCGCGATATTTTCACCGGCGATGCGAATACGCAGCTGCCCATCACGCTGACGCTGCAGGCCCACCGGCAGGTTTTCTGCATTGTTACCGACCACCTGTGCGAACAACGTACAATCGGGCTGATCATAGCGAATATAGTGACGGTGCTTGCTGGTACGAAACGAGCGCGCCAGGCTCAGCAGATGAACAGCTTCAAGGAGTGAGGTTTTACCGGCACCGTTAGCACCGTAAAACAGATTGATACGCGGCGAAAGGGCCAGCTCGACTGCCTGCAGATTACGCAGATTCTGAATCGTTAGCCGCTTAATGGTCATAAAGGATAGGCCCGCACATGTGCGGGCCTTTGTGTCCTGAAAGAGGGCTTAGGAGATAACCTGTGCCGAATCACATGCGCATCGGCATAATGACATACAGGCAGTCTTTCGCGTCGACGGCCTCAACCAACGCACTGCTGTTCGGGTCTGACAAGGCGATCTGCACCATATCTGCACTCAATATAGACAGCGCATCCAGCAGATAATTGACGTTGAAACCGACTTCCAGCGAAGGCCCCTGATAATCGACGGCCAGGGTTTCTTCGGCCTCTTCCTGCTCGGGGTTATTGGCCATTACCTGCAGGAAGCCATCGGTCAGCACCAGTCGCACACCGCGGTACTTTTCGTTGGAAAGGATAGCGATCCGGCTGAGAACCTGACGCAGCTCCAGACGTTCCGCAATGACCAGCTTATCGCCACCCTGAGGGATAACACGCTGATAGTCCGGGAATTTGCCATCGACCAGCTTCGAGGTAAAGGTGAAGTCGCCGGTATTAACCCGAATATGGTTACTACCGACCATCAGGCGAGCTTCCGCATCGCCGTCCTGTAACAGGCGGGCCAGTTCCAGGATCCCTTTACGGGGCACGATAACCTGATGCTTACCGCTGACCGTCAACTCAACGTCGCACGTTGCCGTAGCCAGACGGTGTCCGTCGGTGGAAACGGTGCGCAGCAGATTGTTATCTAATTCAAGCAGCATGCCATTGAGGTAATAACGCACATCCTGCTGAGCCATTGCGAAGCCGGTCCGGTCGATCAGATGACGCAGGTGGCTCTGTGGAATTGAAAACTCCAAGGTCTGCGGACTGTCCTCGACATTCGGAAACTCCGAGGCAGGCAATGTCGAGAGCGTAAAACGACTGCGTCCGGCTTTAATCGTCGCCTTCTGCCCATTGACCACCAGTTGAATATCGACGCCATCGGGCAGCGACTTACAGATATCCATTAATTTCTTTGCCGGAATAGTAATTGCGCCTGCTTCGGCAATTTCATCCAGAGCAACCCGGCCGATCATCTCGACTTCAAGGTCGGTGCCGGTCATCGCCAGTTGATTGCCTTCGGCAACCAGCAGGATATTGGACAACACCGGCATGGTCTGCCGGCGCTCCACTACCCCGGAAACCAGCTGCAGCGGTTTTAACAAGGCTTCTCTGGAGATCGTAAATTTCATCAGTTTTCTTCCTACCCTTCTTCAGA
>JBFGYY010000335.1:0-4231 GCA_041587095.1 Motiliproteus sp.
CCTGCCCTGATGGGCGGCAGTATGCCTTTCAGCAAAGAGGTGTTGCTGAGACTGCAGGCCATAAAAGAGTAGAAATTTGCTATTTCTCTCAGTGTTTAGAGCGTATCGTCGGTATGGATGCGACCCAGGGGATCGTAGATTATGTCAAAACCAACAATAGATAATAAAACTGGCGATATGGAGAGAGATGCCGTAGACAACGCGATTGAGTCAGTGGAAGAAGTGTCGGATGATATCACTGACATACGGATCTACGACATTCCTGTGCTTGTCATCTTCGTCGCACTCTTCTTTATAGTCGCACTGCAGTTTTTTACCCGCTATGTACTCAATGACAGTCTCGGTTGGACAGAAGAGATTGCGAGGTATTTGCTAATAGTTCTGGGGTTTCTGGGTTCCGTTACCTGCGTGCGCAAGGGCAGCCATATTTACCTGGAATTTTTTTATCGTTACCTGTCCGCCAGAATGGCCAAGTGGTTGACCGTGACCGTGGAGTCCAGCGTGGCCGTATTCTTCAGTTGCATAGGAATCCTGGGTATCGAACTTGCACAACGCACCCATGCACAGCGCATGGTATCAGTCGACCTGCCCAAAAGTATAATTTACTACACAGTGGTGGTTGCCTGTTTTGCCATGGTGATATTCGCTGCCGTGCGAGCGTATCGCTACACCCGAATTCCGGCTGAGCAGGTCATGGCTGAAAAATTGAACCAACTACCAACTGAAGAAATTTAGGTGTTGCCCCCATGGCTCTATTGATAATGTTTATTCTGCTCGTCGTCTTTCTGGTACTCGGGGTGCCCGTTGCGGTTTCCCTGGCGGGTGCGTCACTCATCTACATCGTTATTGACGAGATGCCAAGCGTTGCGGTGGTGCACAGCATGATCAATGGCATCGACAGCTTCCCACTTCTGGCTATTCCGTTTTTTATCCTCGCCGGCCACTTAATGAATACTGGTGGAATCACTAACAAGATCTTTGCGTTTGCCCGTTCGCTTGTCGGCTGGATGCATGGCGGACTGGGTCATGTAAACGTTGGCGCCAGCGTAATCTTCGCGGGTATGTCAGGTGCTGCCGTGGCCGATGCCGGTGGCCTGGGAAATGTAGAAATCAAGGCCATGCGCGATGCGGGCTACGACAGCGATTTTGCCGTCGGTGTCACCGCGGCTTCATCGACGATTGGCCCTATCATTCCGCCGTCATTGCCTCTGGTTATCTTTGGCGTGATGGCCTCTGTCTCGATTGGTGAGTTGTTCGTGGCAGGGCTCGTGCCCGGTTTGATGATGGCGGGGGCACTGATGGTCATGGTAGCCTGGTACTCGCGTCGCCGGGGTTATCCGCGTGATCGTAACTTTGATTTGTGCCGGGTATGGCACACATTTAAAGCAGCATTTTTACCGCTATTGACCCCGGTCATCATTGTGGGCGGGATCGCGACGGGCGCGTTCACGCCTACAGAAGCTGCTGTTGCGGCCGCTACCTACGCGCTTTTTCTCGGGGCCGTCGTTTACCGCACCCTGTCCTGGCGTCATGTTCTGCGGGTGTCAATGGATACGATAGAAACATCAGCGGCAATCCTTTTAATCGTTTCGGCAGCGACGATATTTGCCTGGATTCTAACCGCGAATCAGGTGGCAGGCATGCTCGGCGATTCATTGCTGGGGCTGACGGATAACCGGTTGATCTTACTGTTGATTATCATGTTCATGGTGCTATTAGTGGGCCTGTTCATGGAAACGATCGCGGCGATCACCATTCTGGTACCGGTGCTGATGCCGATTGCGGACAGTGTGGGTATCGATCCCGTGCATTTGGGAATCCTGGTTATTCTCAACCTGATGTTGGGTTTGCTGACGCCGCCTATCGGCATGGTGTTGTATGTATTGTCGAAAGTGTCCAATGTGAGCTTCGAGCAATGCGTCAAGGCGACCATGCCATTCCTGGTACCTCTGGTCATCGTACTGCTGTTGATCACGGTGTTTCCGCAGATCTCACTCTGGCTTCCTCACTTGCTATTTAGATAGCCGGCAATTCAGTTGGCCAGCGAATATAGGAGTATCGCTGGCTGTGGGGCGACACCTCGTGCTTTTCGGTTTGATTTTGCGTATCTGAGATTGGTTATTTAGCTGGTCGAAATCGACTATGAAAAATCAGAAAATCAAGCTCTCTATTCTGATTGCCGACTGCTCCTGCTCCTCCTGTTGCCACGGCTCGCACCTGGGGCGGATCTCACCAATCACAAGCATCGTGATGTACCCACTACACCGCTTTATCCTTTTGGCTATGGTTTAAGCTACATCTCAATGTTCAAAAGTGGCAAATTGATGATGAAGCAAACACAGGTTTAATTTGGGAAACGGAACATGGGCCACGAGGTGGTGATGAACTTAACGTGATCAGGCGTGGAACGAACTATGGTTGGCCAGAAATCACGTACGGCATGAATTATGACGGTACACCCATCACACATGAAACCGCGAAGGAGGGTATGGAGCAACCTAAACATTATTGGGTACCCTCTATCGCACCGGCGGGTATGGCGTTTTATACCGGTGATATGTTTACAAAATGGAAAGATAAATTGCTGGTGGGTGGATTGGGAATTCAAAACTTGCAGATGTATAGCGTCGAGAATGGTGAAGTGATTAGTTCAGATATAATTTTGACTGATCGCGGCCGAATTCGTGATATTAGTGTCGCTCCTGATGGCAGCATTCGCCTGGTTGTCACTATCGACGGAAAGGGGCACATTTTAACTCTCGCTGCGCAGTAAGGCGCTTTGCGCCGCAGTGGCCGGGAGTCCGAGCCGTTTTCAGGGCATAAAAAAAGCCTTAATCCGTGGGTCAGAGCTTTTGAATTGGAGCCCAGGAGAGGACTTGAACTCTCAGAAGAGGAAGAAATTCGAACGTAATATCAATAGGATAAAACTTCTACTCAGGTTTGCCTTCCGCTCACGTTCGACGAAGAGTGATGGCCTGAAGGCCAGGTAAGAGATTAAATGCAGGTTCCATCATTTGTTGCTCACGCCTGCTGACTCCAGCGCCCTGTTGGAATCGCCCAGTTTGACCAGGAGCCCGTGCTTTATTCCGTCCAGTCTGTAGCTTGGTCTGCGACTTTCGGGATTGCTTGTTTCGAGATCGAGGTCGCGTTTGGCCCACTCCAACGCTTGTTCAAGTTTCTGGCGTGCCTGCAGCATTCCGGCGATGGATTCGCAATCGGGCGGCAATAGTCCGGTGTCCCGGCACAAGGCTATATGGGCATCCACGTTTTTCTGGGCGGCATAAATGGTTTTTCATGCGCCGCCCCAATAGCGTCGGCGGTAGCTCCTGTCCCGGTGTTTATGCTGTTCTGCGTCTGCAGGTTTCGATGGCCGGCTGGCGGTAGCGCGGATACTCTGGAGCGGGTAATCCGATACCCCTTTACAGTGCTGCCCAACAAAAACAACATATGTACAAAATTTACAAAATGTTGTTCTCTTGCTATTCTGTTAGGAGTTTTAAGATAGTCGAGGTGAACCATGCGTCTTTCTATAGAAATCTCTCCCGAGCAGCATCAGCGCTTGAAAGCGTCCGCCGCATTAAACGGCCAATCGATCAAAGACTATGTGCTGTCACGAACACTGCCCGATGCCGACGAACAAGCCGCGCTTGGGAAGTTGGAGGGCTTTTTGAAGCCCCGCCTGGTGGCGGCCAAGCAAGGCGATTTTTCTGATAAATCTGTTGATGACATTTTTAATGAGGTCGAACAGGAATAGCGATTGAGTCAATGAAAAACTATCGACTCACCACGGAAGCGGAAAAAGACCTGCGCGAAGTGGCTCGCTACACTCTCAAGGAGTGGGGGCAAGCCATGCAGCGTGACTATCGCGATGGTCTGAAAAAGACTTTCGAGGCGATTGGTAGCAAGGACGTAGTGGGCCGTGGGTTTTCGGACAAATTCCCCGAGTTGTTGGTGGCAAAGTTTAAGCACCACTTTATTTTTTATCTCACGGCAGGGGTGGAGAAGCCGTCAATCATTGGTGTGATCCACGAACGCAGAGATATTGTGAGGCGTTTATCCGAGCGACTGTCATAGTGTTATTAATTTGCACCGAAATCTGAGCCTTAAGGGGTTTGCTGCATGTACGATGCACTGAACTGATATGTTGTGACCCTGTCAGCCGTCTACCATCTTTTCAGGGCATAAAAAAGCCCCGTTCGTGAGAACGGGGCCTTCTGAATTGGTGCCCAGG
>JBFGYY010000336.1:0-4227 GCA_041587095.1 Motiliproteus sp.
CTCATCGAGCTGCGAAAACGCCGCTTCATCCATCGCCAAACCGTTGGCGACCGGGGTAAACCCCACTGTGCCGGCATCACGGTACAGGGCGATACTACTATTGCGGGCCCGATCCTCCACCTTCTCCAGCGCCTGATCGTACAGACGGTTAAAATCGCGATCGATACGGCTCTTCTGGCGCTGGTAGGCGGGGCTTTCAAAAGCCGAGGGCAGCTCGCTGGTCACGGCTTCCAGCAGGTGCTCCATGTCGGACTTGAACACCAGCGCCTTACCCGGCGCAAAATAAAACGCCTGCGGGTAACGCAGATCAGTCAGGTTATTCAGGTAACACCAGTCGCGGGGAGTCTTGGCCTTCTTGGCTTCGCGCTTGAGGGTATCCATCACAAACGAGAAGCGCCCGCTCTGGGAGTGTCCCATCACAAACAGGTTGTAATCGGGCCGGCGCATGCCCATGCCGAATTCCATCGCCTCCAGCGCGCGCTCCTGACCGTAGATACCGCTGAACTCCTCCAGCTTATCCGTGGTTTTGAAAGGCAGCAGTGCATGATCGCAACGCCGATACAGCTGCTCATTGGACAAACGGTTTGCACCCGCCATGGTCACTCCTTACACAACCATTTGAAATTAAGATGGTTTCAGTTATAGCGGCTCGACCAAAGCGCTGCAAGTCTATTCACATCCGCCCGCGCTGAACGCGACTCTTATGCCAGCCAGTCGCGGGGGGGCAGAAAACGGCTGTACAGCTCCGCTTCGGGGGATCCGGGCTCGGGTTGCCAATCATAGATCCAGTGCACCTGCGGTGGCAGCGACATCAGAATCGACTCGGTTCGCCCGCCCGACTGCAGGCCGAACAGCGTGCCGCGGTCCCAGACCAGGTTGAACTCGACATAACGGCCACGGCGATAACACTGAAAGGCTTTTTCACGCTCACCGTAGGGCTGGTCCTTGCGACGGGCCACAATCGGCAGATAGGCGTCCAGATAGGTGTTGCCCACCTCCTGTACGAACCGGAAGCAGGTCTCGAAGTCAGGCAGGTTCAGGTCGTCGAAAAATATCCCGCCCACACCCCGCGCTTCATCGCGGTGCTTGAGATAGAAATAGCGGTCACACCAGGCTTTAAAGGTTGCATAACTTCCGGTTTGGAAGTGCTCACATACATCGAAGGCCGCCTGGTGCCAGTCCCGGCAATCCTCATCAAAACCATAGCAGGGAGTCAGGTCGTAACCCCCTCCAAACCACCAGATGGGGTCCTCACCGGGTTTTTCGGCAATAAAAAAACGCACATTGGCGTGGGAGGTCGGCACGTAGGGATTATTGGGATGCATCACCAGCGACACCCCCACGGCCTGATAACTGCGTCCGGCCAGCTCGGGACGGTGCGCGGTGGCCGACGCCGGCATGTTCGTGCCGATAACATGGGAGTAATTCACGCCGCCCTTTTCAAACACGGCGCCGTCGGTCATCACCCGGCTGCGTCCACCGCCGCCCGATTCCTTGACCCACTGATCTTCAACAAAGCGGGCCTGACCGTCTGCCGCTTCCAACGCGAGGCAGATACGGTCCTGCAAGGCCTGCATAAACTCTTTTACGGGGTGAATATCCACGGCAGACATGGCGTCTCCTGTTAGCGGGCTGGGCGTCGATTGCGGCCCGGATGGCCGCTAACCGCCACGATACAATGTTTTACTTTTCAAATCCCGAATTGACGTCGGCTGACTCAACCCACCCAGATTGCCCGGGAGAATAAAGTCGACCGCAGCGCTCATCGATAAGCGCAAACTGCTCATGCAGCGCGCAGGCGGTTGCCCGGTCCGATTGGCAGAGGTCGACACCAACGGTCCGCCAAAGGCATCGCAAAGCTGTCTGACCCGGGGATGGGCGCTGATGCGTACGGCAACGCTGCTGTGCTGCCCCTTGATCAACTCGGGCACCCAGCCTTGGGGGTCGGGCAGTAACCAGGTGTGCGGACCCGGCCAGCCGGCGCTGAGCAGCGCCAGTTCATCCCGGCTCAGATCCTCCAGCAGGGGCAGGATCTGGCCAAAGGACGACGCGACCAGAATGAGGCCTTTGGACGCCGGGCGCTCCTTAATAGCCAGCAGGCGGCGCACCGCCTGGGCATTATCCGGGTCGCAGCCCAGCCCCCAAACCGCTTCGGTCGGGTAGGCAATCACACCGCCGTGACGCAGTGCGCGTACGGCTTGCTTCAGATGCCAGGCAGACACCAGATCAGGACTGCGCCAGACGCGCCTGCAGATCACGATCCTTGGCGATTACCGCATCGGTGTTTGCCTGACGCTCGGCACGAACACGCTCAGCCAGCGCATCATCCTTGGTTGCCAGGATTTGGCACGCCAGGTACGCGGCGTTCTTGGCACCGGCCTTACCGATGGCGACAGTCGCGACAGGAATACCACCCGGCATCTGTACGGTAGACAGCAGCGCATCCAGACCGTCCAGTGAGGAGTTGATCGGTACACCGATCACAGGCTTGGTGGTGGTCGCCGCAACGGCACCCGCCAGGTGAGCCGCCATTCCCGCAGCACAGATAAACGCAACCGCGCCACGCTGGTCGGCATCGACAACGTAGTCATGGGTCGCCTTGGGCGTGCGGTGTGCAGAGGAGATACGCATCTCGAAAGGAACCTGCAGCTGCTTCAGTACAGCAGTGGCGGCTTCCATTACCGGCAGATCAGAATCAGAGCCCATAAGAATGGCAACAAACGGCTTGGACATGGTAGGTACCCTATCAGTCGACAAAATGAAGCGGCAGAAAGTACCGCACTCCAAGGCGGCTTTCAAGTCACTTTACTTGCCTGTTGGGCGCCATTTTTGGCATCAGCCAAGCCGCTGATATCCACCTGCCACGCTCTCGACCCGTCCCTCAAGTTCGAGCTCCAGCATAAGTGCTTGAATCTCTTCGATTGCAATCCCGCTGCGAATGACCAGCTGGTCCAGAGTGGTGCAGGAATAATCCGTCGCTTGCAGTAAATTCTTTTGAAGATCATTTAGCCCAGGCAGCAATTCAAGACAGGTCTGCCCTGTTTTTTTTGTCGAGAGCAGCTGTATATCACTGCCGGATCGATCCTCAGGGGCAAAAGGCGCCAGCATCGCCCCCAACTCTTCAAAAATATCCGCCGCACACTCCACCAGCTTGGCGCCTTCGCGGATCAGCAGATGACAGCCTTTACTCTGCGGACTATGGATCGAGCCCGGTATGGCGAACACCTCACGACCCTGTTCCAACGCCAGGCGTGCGGTAATCAACGAGCCGCTTCCCGGTGCCGCTTCCACCACCAGCACGCCGCGGCTCAAGCCGCTGATAATGCGATTGCGGCGCGGAAAGCAGGCCGGCCGGGGTGCGCTGCCTAACGCAAACTCGGACACCAGCGCCCCGCCGGCCGCAACGATCTGCTGCGCCAGCTGGGCATGGCGGCGCGGGTAGATCACATCGATGCCCGTCCCCATGACCGCAACCGTCAGCCCCAGGCCCGACAGAGCTCCCGCATGCGCTTCGCCATCGACACCCAGGGCCAGACCGCTGGTGGGCACAAAACCGGATAAGGACAGATAACGGGCAAACTGGTGCGCTGTCTCCAGCCCCTGGCGCGAGGCATTGCGGCTACCGACGATGGCGATCTGCGGCAGCGACAAGACCTCGGGATCACCGGCAACAAATAGCAGCTGAGGTGCGCTGTCGGTACAACCAAGTAACGGCGGGTAGTGGCGATGATCCGGGCTGAGGAGATGGTGCTGCGGATGCTGCAGCCAGTGATTGACGCGGTCGAGATAGTGCAGAAAGTCTGCGCTCTGACGGGTTTCAGGGCGCAAGGCACTGATTTGTGCCGCCCGTAAACCGAGTCCCGACAGCTGGCGCGCCGGGGCCGATAGCACCGCTTCGGGGCTGCCAAAACGGTGCAGTAATTGTCGCTGGGAAACCGGTCCTAAACCGGGCAGCGAGGCCAGAATTACCCAGGCCTTGAGTGTCTCGTCCATGAATCATCCTTGATTCGATGACGCGCTTGTTGCCGGAACGTATTGCCTGTGACACTGAGAAAGCACTGACCGTCACAGGTCAGGCAACATCGCATCATCAGGCCGCTACGATCCATCGCCCTCCGGTACAACGTGCCTGAAGGACAACGGCCGCATAACTCATACTCGGGGCGCGATCTGATTCGTGCGACAGACCGCACGCCCGGTTAGTCCGGCGAGCGCACCTCATCGAGC
>JBFGYY010000337.1:0-4223 GCA_041587095.1 Motiliproteus sp.
GATCGTTATTTTTCTATGAAGAAGCAGGCTACAACCGGGTGGCCGACAGCAACCGTCTGCTGGTTCTCTATCCGCAGCTGCGCGATCGGCAGCTGACGGGTGTATCGCCCATGAATCCCCGGGGCTGCTGGGATTTCTGGGGTTATTCGGGCGATGACTTCTACCGGCGCGAGGGGGTGCAGATGCAGGCGGTCAATGCCATGCTGGACAGACTGATCAGTACAGACTGAACCTGAGCGCGGCTGGCGTCTTGAGGGAATTCGCTGCATAGCATTGATTCAGATCGTTACTCGACTGTTTTTCAACGGTAAAAGGATTGTGGTAGCTGCCCTCTTGCTGCAGTAGTGATAAAGTCATCTGATACAACAGGTGTATATCTAATTTTGTAGCAGGGAGCAGCAAAGGCCTATGGCCGATTACGATGCCGACAAGCAACGGTTGACGCTCAAGCTGGTGTATTACGGGCCAGCGCAGAGTGGGAAAACAACCAACCTGATGCGCTTGCATGACCTTTTGTCCCCGCAGTACAAAGGGGAGATCATGGTGCTCGACACCCAGGATGACCGAACCCTGTTTTTTGATCTGCTGCCGTTGGGGTTTCGCACCGATTCGGGCCTGTTGGTCAAATTCAAAATATTTACCGTGCCGGGCCAGGTTGCCCATGACAGCACCCGCAAGGCGATTTTATCCAGAGCAGATGGCGTGGTCTTTGTGGCCGATTCCCAGATTAACCAGCGGGCGAACAATGCGGAATCGTTCGGTAATCTCGAGCAGAATGCTGCCCGGGTCGGAATCGACTTCGGGCATCTGCCGATAGCGATTCAATTTAACAAGCGCGATCTCGATTCGATTGTCACCGAAGCGGAAGTGCGTGAACGTTGGGCGGCCGCGCCCTGGCCGCTGTTTTTCGCATCAGCGCTTGAGGGGCAGGGGGTTCTGGAGACCCTGGCAGGGTTGTTGGAACCGCTCTACCAGCGTTTGGATGCACTGTTTGATCTGCAGGTTGAACATCACTTAAGCCTTGAGCAGTTTTTACAGGGCGCGTTGGCCGCGCTCCGGCCGGGAGAGTTACCGTGACAGGTATTCCGCGCCAGGAAGGCGTACTCGGGGTTGATGCGGATGTTGATCCGGCTCGCTTGCTGCCGGCCAAAGAGTGTCAGCGGTTGGTAACGATACTTGCACCGTTGCTCGGAGGCTCTGTGCGCCTGTGCAATGCCGAAGGCGAGCTGCTTGCGCAAGTGGGGGACGCCCCCGGCACCGAACCCTTACCACTGCTTTTGGACTTCGAAACGGTGGCGACGCTGCAGGCCGACGCGCCGCAAGAGGCGTTAAACAGTGCCGTGCGGTTGCTGGAATGGTGGCTGGGCAAGCAGTTGCAGTATCTGATGGCCGCCAGTCTGCACCATGCCATTGTCGAAAGTGACTATGCCGAGCTGCAAGAGCGTAACCGGGAGCTTGAAATCTCGGAAGGGCGCTATAAAGCGTTAGCGGAGCAGTTGGAAACCCGGGTTCAGACCCAGGTGCGCACGATCAAGCTGGCAGAACGGCAACTTTACAATAATGAAAAGCTCGCATCCGTTGGTCAGCTGGCGGCGGGGGTCGCGCATGAGATCAATAACCCGGTCGGATTTGTAACCAGTAATCTACGGATGGCCGGCGACTACGTTGAGCAGCTCAAGGGCTATATCCGCGATCTTGAGGCACAGTGTCCGGCCGCGCAGCGGCCCAAACAGCAGCATGCTATCGGCGTGATATTCGAGGATTTCACCGACCTGTTGACCGAGAGCCTGCAAGGCTGCGACCGGGTCACGGCGATTGTTAAAAACCTGAAAGATTTTTCCAATGTCGACGGGGGCAGTCTGTCCATGGGGTCGGTGAACGATCTGTTAGCGACGGTTCACGAACTGCACCTGAGTAAGATCCCCGCCGATATCAAGGTTCGCGTCAAACCGGGAACCTTGCCCGATCTGCCGATGAATGGCGGCAATATGGCGCAGGTGTTCGCCAATCTGCTGAATAATGCGCTCGATGCCTTGCGCCAGGGCGCTTCCGGAGAGAGCAAGCAGGTGCTGATCAGCACGGTTTTGGAAGACGGGATGATCATGGTGCGTTTCTCGGATAACGGTCCGGGCATCGACGCAGCGCAGCAACGGCGGGTGTTTGATCCTTTCTATACCAGCAAGCCGGTTGGGCAGGGCACCGGGCTGGGGCTCACCGTGTGCCGCGATATCGTGCAGGCCCATGGTGGTCACATTCAGTTTCGCAGCCAGCCGGGACGCGGTAGTCTGGTAGTCATTTCGCTGCCGTTGCGCCCGGAGCCCGTAGTATGAGTTATTCCTCGCTGTTTTTATCCCCCGACGGCGGCAAGGCAGCGGAGCCCGAGGCTGATAAACCGGCAGCGGTGTATCGTATCCTCCTGGTCGACGACGAACCCAATGTACTGAAAGCACTGCAACGGGTTTTCCGGCAGGAGCACTATCAGGTTGTAACCGCCTCCGGCGGTCAGGCAGCCCTGGATCTGCTGGCTAAAGAGCCGGTACAGATGGTGATTTCCGACTATATGATGCCGGGAATGAACGGCGGCGAGTTGCTGCGTGTTATCAAAAAGCAATATCCCGATACGATCCGGATCATGCTCACCGGGCACGCCGATTCGAACGCGGTGATGGCCGCTATCAACGATGGCGCGGTCTACAAGTTTATTCTTAAGCCCTGGCACGACGATGACCTCCGCGTCACGGTAGCGCTGGCGCTTGAGCAGTACGACCTCAAGCAGCGTAATCATCAGCTGCAGGAAACCACCCAGCAACAGAAGAAGCAGTTATCGTCGCTGAGCAAGCTGGCGGTGAACAACCGCAGCCAGCTGGGTAACTTTCTGCACAAGCAAAAACTTCTCAACGATTTGCAGTTACAGGAATTGCATAAGCTGCAGCAGGCCCGCAAGCAGCCGATGATCAAGCTGCTGATCGAAAAGCACTGGCTGACCGATGAGCAGGTGCGCAAGGTGCTGCGCAAGCAGCTGATGGTGGAAGAGGTGTCCCTCGCCGAGTTCGAGGTGGATCAGGGCGTGAGCGAATTGATCCCCGGTAGCTTCTGTCAGCGACAGTGGGTTGTGCCGCTCAAAGTGCAGGGGCTGCGGCTGATGATCGCTTGCGCCGACCCTCTGGACAGCGGTCTGATTGAGGATCTGCGCTTTATTACCGGCATGCAGGTTGATGTGGTCATGGCGGGGGTCAAAGAGATCCAGGCCAAGATCAACAGCCTGTACGGTGAGGCGGGGGTTTCGTTCCGCGAGATGGAAACCATGGTTTCCACCGTCGACCCCTTTGAATCCATCGAAGTGGTTATCGATGACGATGACGATGAAACCCTCGAGGAGTTGCTGCGCTCCAGTGAAGAGCCGCCGGCCGTGCGGTTGGTGAATGCGATTGTTATCGAAGCGGTGCGGATGGGGGTCAGCGATATCCATATCCAGCCGCGCGCCAAGAGCGTGGTGGTGCGCTACCGTATCGACGGCATCCTCACCGACAAGATCCATGTGCCGCTGCACCTGTTACCGCCGCTGGTATCGCGCATCAAAGTGATGGCCAGTCTGGATATATCCGAGCGGCGTCATCCGCAGGATGGCCGTATCACCGTCAAGACACCGATGCGCATCGTGGATCTGCGTATCTCCACGTTGCCCACCATCAATGGAGAAAAAGTGGTGATGCGGCTGCTGGATCGCAACGCATCTATCTACAAGTTGGATGAGCTCGGTTTCAGTGCCGAGCAACGGCGTAAAATGGAGGTTATGATCAACCAGCCTCAGGGAATTGTGCTGGCGACCGGCCCAACCGGCAGTGGCAAGACCACTACCCTTTATTCGCTGCTGCAGCACACCGCCACACCGGAAAAAAACTTTATCACCATCGAAGATCCGGTGGAGTATTACCTCGACCAGGCGGGTCAGGTGAATGTGCATGAAAAAATAAAACTCAATTTTGCCCAGGTGTTACGGGCGATTCTGCGTCAGGATCCGGACGTTATCCTGTTGGGCGAAGTGCGGGATTTCGACACGGCCGAGGTGGCCTTCCATGCTGCCATGACCGGACATCTGGTGTATTCGACCCTGCATACCAACTCCGCTCTGGCGACCATAGCCCGACTCTACGATCTGGGGCTTAAACCCTACGTAATCGCGTCAGCCCTGAGCGGTGTGGTAGCCCAGCGTCTGTTGCGCA
>JBFGYY010000338.1:0-4170 GCA_041587095.1 Motiliproteus sp.
CGAGCTGGCTATTGATGCAGCCGAAGCGGTTGAGGCGTTTGGGTCGAATTTCGCACTAGAGGCCGGTAACGACCTGCTACGGCTCGATTTCCAGGCAGCAGCCTAACAGGGAGGTGGCAGCAGATGGCATTGGAACTTAAAGCAGAGATCGACGGAAACACCTACCGTGATCTAGAGCAGGGTTTGGAAGCAGCGCTAGAGCTCGTGCGGGACCGCTACCGTGAAGGCTTCAGAGCACACGAGACAGGCCGGTTTCACTTCAATATAACCGGATTCGAGGATGAAGGGGGGCGCGACGATGCCTAATACCCTTCGCAGAGCGCAGCAGCTGGTGGGCGCTGGCCTTGCCCACGACGCGACCGATTATGCCCGGACACTCGGATATTCCGACCCAACCCCAGTAATCGTGATGGATGGTAAAGTAGGTCACCACCGAAACCGCGACTACGCCGCATTTTGCCATCAGTTTCTCACTGCCCTACCGGCAACCGTAGGGGGGTAGCGTGGTCGAGATAGCGCTTACCAGGAAAGAGCTGGACGAGTTCGTTGAGTACACGCGGGACCACGTTGAACACTTCGACGCGGTTCCGTGTGAGTTTGAATCAAGCCGAGGAACGCTGCTGGATGTCCATCAATGTTGGACTCTGGCGCAAAGCCTTGGCCTAACCGTGGAAGAGGAAGCCCATGCTTGCTGACACCGACACCATGCACAGCGATTTTGGCGCGGATCTGCTGCAGCGTTACGAGCTGATGAGCCGGTGCGCTGTAGCTGTCGCAAAAGCCATCGAGGACGAAGCCGGAGACTACCAGGTAGTTGTCCCGACATTCGGTGAGTCCGTCGAGGACACGCATTCTATGGATGCCCGACGGGAAGCAATCCGCGCAATCACGCTGCTGCACTTCCCCCAGGAATCCGAGTCGGCCCCGGTGCCTAGCGGTATTCTGTGCGCTTCTGAGCCCTCCATCGACCTGATCCGCGAGTACAACGCAGCCAAAATTGCCTTCAAAGAAGCAGTGCTGGCGATCCGCAACGAAGAAAGCGGGGATACCACCTCGATCATCACGCGGGAAGTCGGCAAGGGTCGGCGTACACCGTTGCTGAATCAGCTTTTACGCAATGCCAAGATCACCTCCCTCGATCTGAAGCGTTGCTATACCCAGATCCGCATTCTGCCTTCCGGGGTAGAGTCTCTTCGTTGGACTTGGGCCACTCGCCATGCCCGGATAAAAAAGGTGTCTGTCGCGGAAGCAGAAGCACTGCTGGACGCCCTACCGGCTGATCGGCAGCAGGCCATCGAGACAGCGCGGGATCTTCTGGCTCGGTGTGAGCCTAGAGAGATCCTGGTACGCAAAACCAGCCATCGGAACCAGCTCAGGGCCAATTACACAATTCGTGGCGAGGATGGACGGCAAAACTACTCCTGCCCTATCAGTGGCATCGTAATTCAGCCAGGAACCGAATTACCTAAGTTCAAGTGGCGCGACGATCCAGCGGAGTCCGGGAACTCCCGGCCAAAGCGTGGCGCGTCGGTCGAAGAGAAACCCTACATTCAGATTCTGGACTTGTTCCGTTATGCCAACAGGAAGTGATTTCAACCCAGCAGAACAACCTAAATGGCGAAGCTATGGTGCGAATGCCGCTATCACGGTGGAGGCGACCCAATTGTTGGTCAAAGGGGAACCGGCTGGCTGGACCGTCAACCTCGATGTGGCCCCTATCGTGAATCGTGAGGTGGACTGGAAGCGGAAGGTGCAGATCCAGGTTTCCGAAACGGAATTACCAATACTCGCAGGCGTCCTGATGGGATACCTACCTAAATGCAAATTCCAACGAAGCAGCAAGGGTATCTATCTGGAGAGACAGCCCGGAAAACTCTTCGTCAGAGGCTCGGCAAACGCTGAAAACTTCGCGCTGCCCCTAAGTATCGGTTCGACGTTCCATTTCTCCGCGCTGGTTCTGCAGCAGCTCCAGAAGCATCTTGGGGGCATAGAGACAGATACTATGCTGGCCGCGCTTCGTGGATCGGCCGCTTTGTACCAGTCGAGGAAAGACTAGGTTTTGGTCAGCAAAGTCTGACCGGGATCGGCGCGACAGCTGCCCCCATATCCCTTATGGTGCGTGGCATATTTACCAAGGACACTCAGACATGAAAAACCTGTTTTGGAAGGCGCTGGTGCTTGCCAGCTTCGGCCTTTCCGCCACCAGCCTGTATCTCACTGTACAGCCAGATCCGGCGCTACAAGACCAGCTCGATAAGCTACAGGCCCACCTCAAATGGGCAGAAGACTTCCCCGTTCCCCTATCGGACGTTGAAGTGGTCATGCTGGTTGATGAGCGACTGAAGATTCTGGAAAGCCGTCGCGGCAAACAGGCCCTTGATAGCTTGCGTCAGGAGTACGCACAGGCTCCCGTGTCGGGCACAGACAAGCGGCTATATGGCGAGATCGGGGCTCGCATCACCTTGCGCGAGTATTCGGATTTGGAGTGCCCCTGGTGCCAGAAAATGCACCCGGAGCTGAAACAGGTCGTGGATGCGTCACAGGGCGTGATCAATTGGGAGTTTGTTCACTTTCCCTTGGACATGCACAACCCGGTTGCAGCCTATCAAGCGATGGCAGTTGAGTGTGTCGCCAACGACTACGACAACCGCACGGCTTGGGGCTTCATTCACAAGCTGTTCGAGCAAACCAAAGGCGGTGGCAAAGGGGCTGATATACCTGGTGTAGCCAATTCAATCGGCTTAAACGTATCGAGGCTGGACAACTGTATCGCTGCTGCCCCGCATCGGGCAGTTATCGAGGGCAACCTTTCCTCTGGTAAGCAAAACGGCGTTACCGGCACACCGGCTATTCAGCTCGTGGACAACCAGACCGGACGCACGGCCATGATAAAACGCTATGTGAACCCTCAACAGCTACTCCAGATGATTCAGAAGTTCTTAGGGGCTTAGTTGCGTGGGTTAATAGACCACCACCATACCGAAGGTGCTACCTTCCCTAGAAGCCGGGCCTAGCCGGTTTTTTTGTGTCTCTAAGGGATGGAAACGGGGAGGATGTGGGATGAAAATAAAGTATCACCATAAGGGTGCTGGCAAGTTCTTGTTTTACTGCGGAAGCTGAGACGGCTAAGGCAATGACAGTTTCATCATGGAGTGACCGCAAACCACCCCATAGCAGCCGCTGAAGGCCTGCGATCACTGCAACCATCCCTGCTCGCCAGAAACATGAAAGGGGGCGCTTAATTTTCGACCCTGAGCACTTAGTAGCGGCGGGACCTGCGACATTTCAGTCATCGATACCAAACTATCACTGCGCCGCGCTATGAAACATTTTCATGTAGTGCTTGCTGACCACAAAGCCATCAACAATTTCTAGCAGATGCCACTGCAGATCCTTTTCTAAAGGTTGGAATTTCAGCTGTATCGACAAAGCGGCCGAAATTGATCCCCCGTCTATCAGTTATCTCGCAGTCCTCCGAAAACTAGCAGCGGTCATCTCTATGGTTGGTGGGCATGGTAGAAGCTGCGACTTTGCGGTCACCGCGAATCGCTGGAATTAGCTTCACGATGGTTTCAGCAATATCGACATAGCGGCCGAAAACTCGCCTCGAGTTTGAGAAGCTGAGAGCAGAGTTACGATCGGTAAAATCCGAGCTTAAAAAGCTCAAGGCTGTTGATCAGCATCTCGAATTGACCAAGCAGATCAACAATTTTTGTGGCCAACAGTTGCTGTAGCGGCAGCTAAGGCTTGAGGATCAGACTCTTTAATTTGGTCATGCAGACTTGAGCATTCTCATGCTGCGTACGGCAATCCTGGGACTCCACTACTATCCCTGTCGGCAGATGTCGAATCCTGACCCCAGCGCCAGCAGCAGGAGCACCTTCTCTTTGCCAGCAGGCCGGGAAGGTTTCGTATTCAAGGTCTGTCTTTTCTATCGGCATAAACAGTTTTATACGTTTTTTCACATACTCTGCAAAATTATGCAGCCAATGTATAAATGTGAATGATCGATTTTTTTACCTGCTGGCAGGAATCACCATTCCGCACCCCGGTGGTATTTGTTACCCACTCAGGCTGGAGTCTTGGCCGATAGGACACCTGCTAGTCGAAGAATCGTTTCCCCTACGGCTTGTGCGTAATCCGTCGGAACGCCGTCATGTAGAATATCGC
>JBFGYY010000339.1:0-4167 GCA_041587095.1 Motiliproteus sp.
GATCTGCCTGATCACCTCTTGTATAACCCAACGCCCGATCTCGACGATCAGGCCGCTGCTTTCCGCCAGGCCAATAAACTCCAGCGGTGAGACCAGGCCTCTTTGCGGATGCTGCCAACGTATCAGCGCCTCGGCACCGGTGACCGCCCCGGTACGGATATTCACCTTGGGCTGGTACCAGATCCGAAACTGATCCTGTGCAAGTGCATCGCGCAGGTCATTGGTCAGAGACACCGTGCGCAACGCCCCGCTGTCGAGCGCCTCGGTGTAAAAAACGGTATTAAAATCCTCTTTCGATTTCCCCTGATGCACGGCCGCCGTGACGCGTCGCAACAGGGTTTCGGCATCGCGCCCATGGGCCGGAATTTCAACCATCCCGCTGTAGATATCGATCCGAATATCCGCCGCCGGCGTGATAAAGGGCTCATTGCAAAACGCTGCAACGCGATCGATGATTGCCTGTTTATTACTGGCACAACACACGATAGCGAAAGCGTCGCCGGATAAGCGCGCTAAGGTATCGGCCTTGCGAAACACATCCTTCAACCGCAACGCCAACTCTTTCAGCAGCCCATCACCGATCGAGAGCCCCATACTTTCATTGATAAGGCGCATCTGCTTAATATCAATCACGCACATGACGCGAGAGTCACCGTCCCGTTCCGCATTAGCCAGTGCTTGCTCCAGCCGGTCGCGCAACAACTGTTCATTAGGCAGCCCGGTGAGCAGGTCATGGGTCGCCAGTGTCTCCAGTTGCGATTTCTGCTGTTTTACCTCTGTGACATCCTCTTTGAGCGCCACAAAGTTGACGATTTCCCCCTCTTCGAAAACCGGCCAGATAATTTCAGATTCCCAGAACAACTCACCGTTTTTGCGCCGGTTGCAGATCTCACCCCGCCACTCTTCGCCCTGGGTGATGGTTGTCCAGAGTTGCCGGTACAGTTCCGGGGGCGTTTGCCCCGAGCTCAGCAGACGCGGCGTTTGTCCGATCACTTCCTGACGGGAATAGCCGGTAACCTGACAAAACTGCTTGTTGACGTACTCGAACACACCTTGCGGGTCGGTTATGGTTATGGCTACCGGATTGTGCTCGATAATATTACGTAAGCGGTGGTTCTGCTGAAACAGGTTATAACGCTCAATCAGCGCCGAGACACTGTTGGCCAGTTGTTGCAGGGCGTTCAAAAATTTAGTGTTACCGTCAGGGGGCTCAACAGCCGCGAATTTAATCAGCCCCTGTAACCGCTGCTTTTTGCCAAACATCGGCAGCCATACTGCGCAAGTTTGGCCGGCACCATCGGGAGATTGTGCTATCGGTGCCTCGGGTATCAGCATGGCCTGAATATCGGCCACTTCCGCATCCGCTCCCCAGGGGCTCTCGTGCAGCGAGATGCTCGCCTGCAGCGCGCCCGGCGCTGCTTCGGCGTCGCTGGTCGCGCGCAACAGAAACACGCCCGCCCGGTTCATGCTATAGATCGAGCACTGAGGGGCGGACCCGCTGCATAGCGATAACAGATGCGGCAAGGCCGCACTCAGGGTTTCTTCCAACGGTTTTCCGTACACGCGCAGCAGATTAATGCCACTCAACGCCTGCTCCAAAACCTCTTGTTCTGAAGGCCGGTTTCTGACGGCACTGTATTCGCTCAAATCCCGAATCACTCCGACACAAAACCAGCGGCCATCATCCTGAAACGAAGATAAGGTCAGTTCGATGGGAAAAACATCGCCATTGCGCCGCAACCCCTCTAGTTCAACGGTCTTGTTGACGGCCCGGCCCGTTCCGTAGCGGTTAAATTCGACCTTGGCAGCCTCGTAACGATGCCGGTAAGCTGACGGGACTATCAGGTTATGTAAATAACGACCACGCGCCTCGGAAGCCGTATAACCAAACTGCTCAGTGGCTTTCGGGTTCCAGTAATTCACACAACCCTTATCATCCATGACGATCAGGGCATCGCGCATACTACTCAGACAGGCTTTCAGTAATGCGCTGCTCATGATGCATTCACCTGCGCCGCTTCATCAGAGCTAGTGCTATCAGAGGAAGCACTGCCAGGAGTCACACTATCAGGAGTCGAAATTTCGGTGTGTGAAATAGGGATTATCAGGGTGAACTTGGTACCAACCCCCACCGTTGAGGTCACGCTCAGCTGGCCATGATGTTTTTCGACAATGCCATAGGAGACCGACAACCCAAGCCCTGTGCCTTTGCCCACCGCTTTGGTCGTGAAAAAGGGGTCAAATATTTTCGGCAGCACGTCAGGATCGATTCCTTTGCCCGTATCTTCAATTTCTATCCAGACGCTATCGGTATCGGCACCGGTACGAATCGTAATCACACCCTTGTCTTCAATCGCGTGGGACGCGTTGATTAGCAGGTTCATTACAACCTGGCTGATCTCGGACTTCAAACACTCCACCAGCGGGAGTTCACCGTACTGTTTATTCACGGTGCAATGGTATTTCAGCTCATTTCTGACCAAGTTCAGAGTACTGTCAAT
This sequence comes from Motiliproteus sp., assembly GCA_041587095.1. Taxonomy (GTDB): domain Bacteria; phylum Pseudomonadota; class Gammaproteobacteria; order Pseudomonadales; family Balneatricaceae; genus Motiliproteus. The sequence goes on from JBFGYY010000339.1 coordinate 2,502, forward strand.
TTCTTTATGCAGATCGGCTTTTTCCCATTCACCGTCGCTGGCACGGGCAAACCCTTTCAGGTCCACAACAATTTTTTTAATCCTGTCGACGCCTTCTTTCGTCTCAGAAAGCACATCGGTCAGATCGTCACGGATCTCCGCGAACCCGCACGCCTGTTCGGCTTCGCTGATATAACCGAGCAACTTTTCGCTGTCCTCATGGTTTTCCAGGCGAGACTTTATCTGGTCAAACATCGCGACCATATCTGCGGTGTAGTCTCTTAAGCAGTTAATATTGCCTGATATAAATCCGACCGGATTATTAATTTCATGGGCCACCCCGGCCGACAGCTGACCGAGGGCCGCCAGTTTTTCAGAATGCAGCAACTGCTTCTGGGCTGCCTTCAGGTTCGTGATCAGCTCGGTTTGCTGGTGATTTTTTTCGATCAACGCCTCTTCAGCGCGCTTACGCTCGCTGACATCCCTGATGATGCAGATAAATTGTTGTGCCGAATCGATAACCAGGTTGTTGACCGATAGCTCGGCGGGGAAGTTGTTTCCCGATTGGTGCCGGGCCATAAATTCACCGCTTCCACCATGGGTTCTACTCAGACCGGACTCCAACAGCTCGGTAAAGACGCTTTCGAGCGCTGATTGTTCAAACACACTGACGACAAGCGGGTACAGCCTCTGCCCCCGGGCTTCCCGCGCCGAAATACCAAACAGCCGCTCGGCAGCCCCGTTCCAGAACACCACCTGAACCTCTTCATCGACCAGCACAATCGCATCCTGGGCCGCTTCGGTCATCCCCCGAAATAGTGCTTCGTTGGCTGCCAGCTGCTTCTTATCACCCAGCGCCTCCTCCACACTCCGGGTCAGGGCTTCGTTGGCGCTCTTTAACTGTGCCGTTCGTTCATCAATTTGCTGTTCGAGCTGAGAATGCGAGGCGTCGATCAGTGCGTATCGTTGGCGCTGGTGCAGCATATCGCGCCGGATAATGACAATGCCGCTAAACACCAGCAGCGTGATGCTGGTGGCTACCACGCCCAAAAACAGCGCGCTGCCATGAAAGGCGTCCTCGACATCATCAACATAGATACCCGAGCCGATAATCCAGTCCCAGGGGGTAAATACCTTCACATAGGACACTTTTTCAACCGGTTGCGATCGGCCGGGTTTAGGCCACATATACTGCACGGTCCCTTCGCCATCCCGGTTCACCACCTCGACAAATTCGTTGAACAGGTACTTGCCGTTGGCATCCTGCAGGTCTGACAGCGACTTGCCAATGAGGGCGGGTTCATGGGGGTGCATCACCAGCACCGGACCTTTATCGTTGATCCAGAAATAATTATCGCCGTCATAACGCAGCGCGCGCAGCGCCGACACCGAACGCGCTTGCGCCTGCTCGGTTGTCAGTGCCCCGTCGAGGGCTTGTTGATGATAGTGGCTGACCAAGGCATGGGCGCTTTCAACCAGATAACGCGTCTGTTGCTGCTTTTCCTGCAACAGCGAATCTTTCAACCCATTGACTGAAATAAGCGTGATCAGCACGAAACCAGCCAGTACGAGGACAAGTACCGTCACCAGACTTGACGGAAGTGTGTAATGTTTAATGATCGCCCCCTTTTTGCTTGAAGGACAAAATTACAAAGACATCAATACAAAGGCACAATAACCAAGCTTA
>JBFGYY010000340.1:0-4154 GCA_041587095.1 Motiliproteus sp.
CCGTCCGGACTTTTATCCAGAGCCTCAAGCAGCAGTAACTGCAACGATTCGGGAATCAACGAAGCTGGGGGCATACATTAATCCTGTTAAAAAAATCCTGTAAAGCAAGCCAGAAAACAAATCGGGAGACGATTAACCTTCTGAGAAACCAGGTGCCCGGGACCATCAGCGCAGCGCCGCCACGGTGGGGTTAGCCAAACGAGCGCATGACATCCAAAAATATATCACCGTAGCGCTCCAGCTTGCGCTTGCCAACCCCGCTAATCTGGTTCAGAGCCGTCAGCGTCACCGGCCGTTTTTCGATCATTTCCACCAATGTTGCATCATTAAAGATAACGTATGGCGGTACATCCTGCTCGTCGGCCAGATCGCGGCGCAAGCCCCGCAAAGCCTGCCACAGCTCCCGCTCTTCGCCACTGAAGCGCTCGTGGCTGGCCACACGCACGCCGCGTCGCCCGACAGGACGCTTATCGCGGCGCAGCTGTATCGATTCATCTCCTTTCAACAGGGGGCGGCAACTGGCTGATAACTTCAAGGCGCCGTAGCCATCGATATCGACATCCAATAACCCGCGCGCCACGAGCTGTCGAAACAACGAACGCCATTCATCAACGACCAGATCTTTACCGATTCCGAAGGTCGACAGTTGCTCATGCTGGTTGGCGGTGACTTTTTCGGTGGCCTTGCCAAGCAGTACATCAACCACATGGTTAACCCCGAATCGCTGACCGGTCCGATACACCGTTGAGAGTGCTTTTCTGGCCGCTTCGGTGCCATCCCAGGTCTGCACCGGGTCAATACAGGTGTCACAGTTACCGCACGCAGGATGGTCGGCCTCGCCAAAATACTTCAACAACGACTGACGCCGGCAACTGGTGATTTCACACAATCCCAGCATCGCTTCCAATCGCTGGCGTTCAATCTGCTTCTGCAGCTCTCCCGCGTCGCCGCCTTCGAGCATCTGCCGCAAAAAAATCACATCCTGCAGACCGTAGACCATCCAGGCATCGGCAGGTTCACCGTCGCGGCCGGCACGGCCGGTTTCCTGATAGTAGGCTTCGATACTTTTAGGTAGATCCAGATGCGCAACAAAACGCACATTCGGTTTATCGATTCCCATGCCAAAGGCGATGGTCGCCACGACGATCACCCCTTCTTCGGCCAGAAATCGGTGTTGATTCGCCTGCCGCTGCTGCGCAGACAGGCCGGCATGGTACGGCACAGCATCCCAGCCCTGCTCCTTGAGCCACTGCGCCGTTTCATCAACCTTGCGCCGTGACAGACAGTAGACGATACCCGCGTCCTCGTTATGTTCAGTCTCGATAAACGTTTTAAGCTGCTGGCGAGCGTTCTGTTTCTGGGCGATCCGATAGCGGATGTTGGGCCGGTCAAAACCACGCTCGAAGACCGCAGCCTCTTCCAAAGCCAGGCGATGAATAATCTCCTGACGGGTGCGCTCATCAGCAGTAGCGGTTAAGGCGATGCGGGGGATCGCTGGAAATTGTTCGTGCAGAACCGACAGTTTCAAGTACTCGGGGCGAAAATCATGCCCCCATTGCGATACACAATGGGCTTCATCGATGGCGAACAAGGCTAACCGGCAAGATTGCAGCAAGCCAAGAGTGCGCGGCTGCAATAACCTTTCAGGCGCGATATACAACAGGTCCAGCTCATTATTACGCAGTGCATCTTCCACACCGCGCACCGCCTCCAGATCCAGCGAAGAATTGAGGTAGGCGGCCCGAATCCCCTGCTGAAGCAGTGACTGAACCTGATCCTGCATCAGGGCGATTAAGGGCGACACGACCACTCCAACCCCTTCGCGCAGCAACGAAGGCAATTGAAAACAGAGAGACTTACCACCACCGGTGGGCATCAGGACCAACGCATCGTCACCGCGAAGCAGGGTCGCTATGACCTGATCCTGTGGAGGGCGAAAACTATCGTAACCGAAGGTGGCGCGCAGACGCGCCAAAGCATGATCTAACATGGCGACGCATTATGCGCTTGCCCTGCGCCAGTGTCACCCGAAATAGCCGGCGGTGTATTCCCCACATACTGTGTGTATCCAAAAGAGTTTCAGGGCTACTCTCTCTCTGGCCGTAGATGTACAATGGCCGGCCCGCAGTCTTAGAAGAGTTTTTCCAACCATGTCCGATATCACTCTACTCAGCGAAGCCGAGGTCGATCAGCTGGAGACATTCCTGTTTTCTGACGCCGTCTCCGATGAAGCATTCGACTATCCTGGCTTACATGGCTTTCTCTGCGCACTCGCGGTATCTCCGGTTCAGATCCCCGAAGCGGAGTGGCTGGATGTGGTGTTCGATGGTGATGTGAACTTTGCTGACAACGCCGAACAAGAGCAAATTCTTGGCATGATTCAACGCGAGCTTGCTGCGCTGCGCCTGGAGCTTGAGCAGGACGAGCCCCTTGAACTGCCTTGCGACCTGAGTCTCGATGATGAAGACCCCCTGCTTAGCGTCTGGGCACAGGGGTTTCTGGAAGCGGTCTTTATGCGGGAGAAAGACTGGTTCAATGCCAGAGAAGAAGAAGTAGCCGAGCTGATGCTTCCCATCATGCTGGCCTCACAACTGTTTGATGAGCCTGAATTCACGGAAATGCGCCGCGACACGGCGCTGTGCCAGTCCCTGTGCGAAGAGATTCCGGAACTGATCACCGACCTGTACTTACACTACCGGCTTCCCGATGAGCCCAAGAAGGGCCCTTCCAAGCGCCCGGGTAATAAGCGCCGCTAAGCCCGCTGATCTGTCTGCCGGTTACACGATGACCGGCAGATAGCGGTATCAATAATAGCCTCCACGGCTGGGTCGCTGCTGCTTAAGTTGTTCATAAGGCCAGTAGGTAACCTGAGAAAAACCACCAATCCTTAGCACCCGAACCCGACTACCGGCTTTTAATTCGCCGGCACGCTCGGTGGGCTGGCTCAGGGTAACGATCTGCCCGGAGTCCAATTGAATCACCAGTCCCATCACTTCTACCTGTTGATTCTGTCCGCCATTCTGTTCCTGAACATGACGAACTTCGACCTCCTGTAGCAGCCCGAACTCAACCCACTGCTGGGGCTGCGCATTCTCGACATGAGTCGAAAGAGCCTGGTCATTAGCCGAACGCACTCCTGAACACCCAGCCAGTAGCAACACGGCAAACAGCGTTATGGCGTATCTCATCATGGTATTACCTCACTTTGCACCCGTCGCGCTAAACGGTGCACTATAGCTCGGTGCACTATAGCTCGGTGCATTCAAGCCTGATAACTCCTTTGCTTAACACTTCATGCAGTTTAGACCAGCCGCAGTAGCACTGCGTTCAGATAGCCCCAGCAGAAACTCAGCAAGCGCCGATACCAGGGGCGCGCCAACCACTGACTGAGGGTAATTTCCTGGGATTGCTGCAGATCACTATGAATTTCCTCGCAGACAACCCGCGTCAAATCAGCATCGATAACCTCTTGATTGGCTTCCAAATTCCATCGCAGGTTCCAGTGATCCAGATTACAGGAGCCGACTGACACCCAGGCATCACAAACGCCAACTTTGGCATGCAGAACTGCGGGCTGATATTCATAGATACGCACACCACTGACCAGCAACCGTTTGTAGTAGCGTCTGGCCGCATGGTAAATGCCGGGATGATCGGTCAAAGGACCCGCCAGAAGCAACCGTACATCGACACCGCGCAGTGCCGCATTGCGTAATGCGCGCTGAATCGACCAGGAGGGCAGGAAATAAGCGCTGACCAGCCACACCCGCGACTGCGCCTGATTGATCTGGGCACGAAAGTGCGCCTTGATCTGCTGCTGGCGAATACCTTCTGTCGTGGCTACACGCATTCTCGCCGTACCCGCGGGGCTGGACCGACAGGTCATTTCGATCCTGTGCCCCCCGGATGTGCGCCAGCTGCGCTGGAACAGCTGGACCCAATCTTCGACCACCGGCCCCTGCACTTGGAGCATATATTCATGCCAGGGGGGGGCACCCTCCTCGCCGTACAGAAAAGCATCGGTTAATCCGGTGCCGCCGATAAACGCGGTCTGCCCATCCACCAACAGCATTTTTCGGTGGTCCCGGGCGAAGTTATGGTTCCACTTATGCCAGGCCAAAGGGTTATAAAAACGCAATGAAACCCCGCCGTCG
>JBFGYY010000341.1:0-4142 GCA_041587095.1 Motiliproteus sp.
ACCCGACTCGTGCTTCCTGTTGTTGCCATCCTGAACTATACCTACCCCAGATTAACCAACGTCATCGCTAAAGCTCAGCTGAGCGCAACATACCAACCCAGCCTGAACGACGGCTGGCAGCACCCAAAGGAAAGATTGTAGTGCCTTATTTCAGGTCAGACCACTTTTGCCGACATGTTAGTGGACCACCTTTGACTCGGTTAATCTTTGCGCACCCTGAACACGGAATTTCAGGCAGCACCGGCTGGTGCCGCAATGCGAGAACAACTACCCGAAGATCCCAATAGCGGCCGGGTTAAGTGCGAACCAACGCACTTGCATGGCTACCTAACAACAAAACAACAAACGGATTCGCCTGATGAGCACCCAAACACCCAAACACCATGTCGGTCTCTTCGTGACCTGCCTGGTGGATATGTTTCGGCCCAGCGTCGGTTTCGCCACAGTAAAGTTACTGGAAATGGCCGGCTGCAATGTAGAAGTCCCCGAAAACCAGACCTGCTGCGGCCAACCTACGTTTAACTCAGGCGATCGCCGCTCAACCCGCACCATTGCTGAAGATGTGATCGATGCTTTCGACGGCTTTGAGTACGTCGTCGGTCCTTCCGGATCCTGTATCGACATGCTGCATCAATATCCGGACTTGTTTGAAGAGTCACACCCGTATCATGCGCGTGCCAAGGCACTGGCGGCCCGGGCTTATGAGATCACCTCCTTCCTGACCGATGTGGTTAAGTTCGATGCCATCATTGCCAACCACGAAGGCAACGTCACTTATCACGACTCCTGTGCCGGTCTGCGCGAGCTCGGCATCAAAGAGCAGCCGCGCCAGTTACTTGGCAAGGTCAAAGGACTGGCCGTACGCGAAATGGCCGAGGCTGAAACCTGCTGCGGATTTGGCGGTACGTTCTGCATCAAATACCCGGACATCTCTAACCGCATGGTGAGCAACAAAACCGTCAACGCCACCGCCACGGGTGCCGACATGCTGGTCGGCGGCGATCTGGGGTGCCTGCTGAACATGGCGGGCAAACTCAAACGCGAAGACTCACCACTCGAAGTGCGCCATGTTGTAGAGCTACTCGCCGACATGCTCGACCAACCCGCTATCGGCAGCGCGCAACACGAACTGGCCAAGGAGCTTTAACATGCAGATTAACAGCCCCGACTTTAAACAACGCGCCCACGATGCTCTGGACAACGCCCCGTTGCAGCGCGCTCTGGGTAATTTGCGCGACGGCTTCCCGGTCAAGCGTGCGGCAGCTGTTGCCCGCATGCCCGAGTTTGAAACACTGCGTAATGAAGCCCGCGATCTTAAAAACCACACGCTCAGTCATCTCGACCTGTATCTCGAACAATACGAAACCAATGTGGTTAAAAATGGTGGTCAGGTGCACTGGGCGCGCGATAGCGATGACGCCTGCAAACAGATCCTCGACATCTGCCGCAAGACCGACGCCAAGACCGTTACCAAAGGCAAATCGATGGTCTCGGAAGAGATCAACCTCAATGACTACCTGGAAGCCAACGGAGTCAAACCTGTCGAGACCGACCTGGGGGAATATATTCTCCAACTGCGCGGCGACCATCCCAGCCACATTATCGCGCCAGCTATCCACCTGAATCTGGAGGACGTCAGCGACGTTTTTGCCAAAGAACACCATACACCGCGCACCGAAGACCCTGCCGAACTGATGCAGGAAGCGCGGGAGATGCTGCGTAAGCAGTTCGTCGCCGCCGATGTGGGCATCACCGGCGCCAATTTCCTGGTGGCTGAAACCGGCAGCAGCATCATTGTCACCAACGAGGGCAACGGTGATCTGACCCAGACCCTGCCTAAAGTGCATATTGTGATCGCGACCATCGATAAAGTCGTGCCCACGCTGGAAGATATGACCCTGTTTCTGCGCCTGCTGGCCCGCTCGGCCACCGGCCAGGAGTTCACCGTCTACAACACCCTGTCAACGGGCCCGCGCCGGGCCGAAGACCAGGACGGCCCAGAAGAATACCACGTGGTTTTGCTGGATAACGGCCGCAGCGAGATGATCGGCAGCGAACAGCAAGAGATGCTGCGCTGCATCCGCTGCTCGGCCTGCATGAACCACTGCCCGGTTTATGGCGCCATCGGTGGACACGCCTACGGCTGGGTCTACCCGGGCCCTATGGGCTCGGTGCTGACCCCCAAACTGATCGGCGTCGATAAGGGCGGACACCTGCCGAACGCCTCAACCTTCTGCGGCAAATGCGAAACCGTCTGCCCCGTAAAGATTCCGCTACCTAAATTGATGCGCCACTGGCGAGAGAAAGAGTTCGAGCGCCACCTGTCGCCCACTGGCTTCCGTTTCGGCCTGGGAATCTGGTCCTATTTTGCCCGCCGCCCCTCCCTGTATCGCTGGCTGGCTCGCGCCAGCAGCTTCAGCTTGAAACTGATGGCAGGCAAAAAAGGCAAGGTTCGCTCACTGCCGCTGGCCAAAGGCTGGACCGCCTGGCGGGATATGCCGGCACCGCAAGGTGGAACCTTTATGGATCAGTGGAAAGCCAGCAACGGGCAGAACAAGGCAGGGGACAAATAATCATGACCACGTCACGCGAACAGATTTTAGGCAACATTCGCCGCGGCCTGCACCGCGATCCTCAGGACGCTTCGGCACAGGAGATCGTGGCCCAACGCCTGGCGGCCAAAACACCGAACACCATTCCGGCTCGCAGCCAGCTGCCTCACGAGCAGCAGATCGCCCTGTTTGAAGCGATGGCAACGGAAGCTTCCGCTGAATTGATCCCTGTGGATAAAGAGACCGGTCTGGCCGAGGCCATTGCAGCGTTTATAGATGAAGCCGGCATCACAACGCTGGTAAGTGCTAAAACGCCAACCATCGCGGCGCTGGACCTGTCCAAGCATACACGCGCATCGATCCAGACCCGCGTCGCACAGGCGGGCGACATTGCCAGCCTGACGGAATGTTTCGCAGCAATCGCCGAGACGGGCACGCTGATGCTGCTATCCGGCCCCGACAGCCCGACCACGCTGAACTTCTTGCCCGACCTGCACCTGGTCGTTTTAAAACGCTCACAGATCGTTGGCGACTACGAAGATGCCTGGCAGAGGGTTCGTGAAGCCAGCGAGAACATCCCGCGTACGGTCAATATGATCACCGGCCCTTCCCGCAGCGCCGATATCGAACAGAAGCTGCAGATGGGTGCCCACGGACCAAAGCGGCTGATCATCTTTATGATCCCCTAACCCCCCTTAAGCTGCTGCCAGCTCAACCTTACCCCGCGTACAGACACTGATGGTCAGTACGCGGTTTTTTTCGCCCGCCCTTGCTGCCAGCGCAAACAAGCCCGATCCGGCACCCCGCCACCTGACTTGCACTCAGGTCACATCGACCGTATAAAGAGCCTCTTTTGGGAGATGCGCAGTGAACCTGGTCCTACTTGAAGCCCATGATTTTCTGGACGCCCGGACAGCGCGCATCACCGGCCGCCGATTAGCGCATGTCCGCGATATTCACCGGGTCGCCGTCGGCGATTCACTCAAGGTGGGCCTGCTGGGTGGGCAAATGGGCCGCGCCGAAGTAAGCCAACTGACTGCAGACTGCCTGACTCTTAGTGTGGAACTGTCGCAAGACCCGCCGCCACAACTTCCGCTCACGCTGCTTCTGGGCCTCCCGCGCCCCAAAATGCTCAAGCGCATCTTTCAAACCTGCGCTACCCAAGGCGTTCGCGATCTGATCCTGATCAACAGCTACCGGGTCGAGAAGAGCTACTGGCAAACACCCTTCTTACAGCCGGAAAAGATCCGTGAACACCTGATACTGGGTCTTGAACAAGGCGTCGACACCCAGCTCCCCAATGTGCGACTGGTCAAACGCTTCAAACCCTTTGTCGAAGATGAACTACCGGCGCTGGCAGCGAATACCCGCGCCATCGTCGCCCACCCTTACCGCGCCACCCCCTGCCCCGGCACATCGCAGCAAGAAACGCTGCTGGCGATCGGGCCTGAAGGCGGTTTTATTGACTACGAGGTCGAGAAGCTCACCGAAGCCGGACTGCAACCCGTCACCCTCGGACCGCGCATCCTGCGTGTCGAAGCCGCCATACCGGTTTTGCTGGGCAAGCTTTTTTAACGCAGGCTTCAGGCT
>JBFGYY010000342.1:0-4125 GCA_041587095.1 Motiliproteus sp.
AATCAGGACTTTTCCAGTTCTTGAATGCGCTTTTGTACGGCCTCCAATTGCTCCGGACGGCATTCAGGCACCTTGCGCAAACGCTGTATCATAACGATGCCGGTGTTGAAATTTTTGACGAAACGCTGACAGTGTTGACACATCATCAGGTGTAACCGGAACTGAAAACGCTGCCCCATTGACATGTTTCCATCAATGTACTCACTCGCGCGTTCCGAGATTTGCTTACACTTTAACATTCGCCCGTCTCCTGAAAGGATTCGATTTTTACGAACAGCCTAGTTCTGGCTCGGTGTAACAGCACCCTGGCATTGGATGCGGTAAGATCGAGAATATTACATATTTCATCAAAACTACTGCCTTCAATATCTTTCAGCGTGAACACCGACTGCTGAAGCTCGGGAAGGTTCTCATAAGTCAGACTGATGCAATCCCCCATCTCATGATTGATCAGCAACGCATCGGGGCCTTCCTCGTGCCATGCAGACGGTGGTTTGGACCAATGACCGCTATTATCAAAACGGTCAGCTAACGTCATTTCGGCACCACCCATCGCATCAAGAGAACAGGTCCGTGACTCTTTGCGCAAACGTGTCTTCGCTTCATTGGCGGTAATACGCAATATCCAGGTTTTCAGGCTAGAGCGGCCTTCAAAACCGGGCAGCGCCCGATACACGGATACCCATGCCTCTTGCACAACTTCGTCGGCGATAGCTTCACCCACCAGTCCACGCGCCACATGCAGCATAATGCCGTAATAGGCTTTAACCAGCTGGTTAAAACAGGCTTCATCCCGCGCCACCAATCCTGGCAATAGAGCGGCTTCAAATTGCGCACGCTCTTGCGCCTGCTGCTCGCGTAGCGCCATTGCTGAACTCGCCATTAATCCCTCGCATTATCCAGTGTATTTACACCCCGCATAATCAAGCCACAGGGAGAAAACACCATAAGAGAAAGTGACAACGGGTTCAACCTGGCTTCACTGCGATCAGGCCTTGAACCGCCCCGCATCACAATGGCGTTTGATTGACGCAACTTAACGCAAGCTATTATCCAGACTGTTACAAAGCCAAACACGCAGACTACTATTCGCCGTTTACGTCCCAGTTATAAGAAATATACCCGCCTATTGGCAGACCACTGAGTTGCGGCCGGTACCGGGAAACAAATGCCTGAACGCCTCCTGAGTGGGAGAAATCTTGCGCAAACCAGTCAAATATTTTTGATAAGGACAGTTGTCCGTTTTCAACACGGCTGCCTTTAGAGCCGTTAGCCAGAAACATTGCAGTCTGCTCCTCGAGCTGCTTGTCAACGTCACTGGCGACATACGCCTGAGGGCGCAAATCGGGACAACTCAGGGACGCGCATACAATCGCGAAATGAATCCGGGGGTCGCCCATTGGCCGAATCAGATCGTTTTCAATATTATCCAGTGACACAGTTTTTCCACCTAAAGAGCCCGCCGTTTTCTTCCACACCGGAAAGTACCAGGCGCCCGCGTCCTTTATGCTGCTTAAAGGCCAGTGCGCCAGTACGGTTTTGATTGCATAGATATTGTACGCATTGATGTAAAACGCCAATTTGTCATTATGGGTCTGCAATTGGTCGAGCGGATAGCTCTCAACCTGGTTAACGACCTGATCGAACTGCCCCGATGCTGCCAGTGCGCTGTAATCTAACCAGGATAGACTGATACCCTGCTCCGTACGGGATGTCAGGTGAGTCTCGAGTAACGCCTCGTATTGACGCCAGTCCGGGGGGGCTGCTCTGGCCGTCACGGCAAAGGCGGTCAATATGAAGGCTAACAACAGATACAAGCGGATCATTGGTTTCTTACCGGCCATTTAGTCACCCTATAAATCGTTGCGTCATCTTGGGCATTATCAACAGCATTGAAGGCTGCTGCCCGTTACAGATAACAGACGCAGCTATCACAGGATTATTACAAAACCTCTTTGGGAGGCTTAGCAGGAATGTGGCAAAAACCCTGAGCCGGTACATCCAGAGCACTGTTAAACTTACTCGACAGGTTCTGGAATGCTATCAGTGCACTCAGTTCAACCAATGCATTCTCATCATAGAAACGACGCAAATCACTAACCATTTCAGCGCTAACCCGATGATTAGTAATCGTCATCGCCTCGGTGTATTCCAGGACAGCACGCTCCCGATCATCAAACAGGTCACTTTCGCGCCACTGCGCTAAGGCGCTGACTTTGGCATCAGAACCCGCACGCTTAGCCAGTGTCGCCGCGTTAATATCAACGCAGAATTCACACCAGTTAATTTGCGAGACACGCACGGTCACCAATGAGCGAAGTGTCGGTGACAGGGGTGAGCTTTTGCGATCCAGGACGCCATAGAGCATGGCAACGGCCGCAAATAACTTCGGTACCCGCCCCCACAACAGACCGGGTTGCAACACCTCTCCATAGCGGCGTTTTTGACTCCAAAAGAAGGGCTTAAGCCACCAGGGGTACTGGTTAAGCGGTTTAGTCGTGACATGCATGCTGTGATCTCGCTGCTTAAATAGAACGGTGTTTATATTCTGTGGCTACAGAGGTTTACACGCTAATCAGGCTATTCGACCCTCCCTGCTTTTTCAAGGCCCGGCAAGCGGCAACAAAAAAACCCGGCCTGAGCCGGGTTTATATTTGGTTCTGTTATGAGCGGATCAAAGACGGGCGTTTAAAACGCTTCACTGGCGGCAACGCTAGTGATCTAGGAAACTCTGAAACGACCCAATAACGTGTTCAACTCTTCGGCTAATTGCTTGAGATTAGCGCCTGATTGCGCAATCTGCTCCGCACCGCCGGTTGTTTCAATAAACGCCTGATTAATGTTGGTTACGTTTCTATTGATCATCTCGACAGTCGCACTCTGCTCTTCTGTCGCAGAAGCAATCTGTGTATTCATGTCCGAAACGGTAAGTACTTCACGGGTAATATCATCCAAAGTTACGCCGGCTTCGCTGGCACGCGCCACACTGATCTCCGCCTGATCCCTGCCCGAGCGTATAATTTGAACCGCTCCGCCAGCGCTGCCTTGCAGCTTTTGTATCATAGACTGGATCTCTTCCGTCGATTCCTGGGTGCGCTGTGCCAGGGAACGAACCTCATCAGCCACTACAGCAAATCCTCGTCCCTGCTCCCCTGCCCTCGCTGCTTCGATGGCCGCGTTCAGTGCCAGCAAATTTGTCTGATCGGCGATAGAACGAATAACATCGAGGATACCCCCGATATTCTGCACATCCGTTTCCAGCGATAAAATGGATTCAGGCGCCTGATCTACAGCCGTTGCTAAACCACGAATGGCTTCGATGCTCTGCGAAACCGTACTCTGTCCTTCAAGCGCCCGGCTACGCACATTCTGCACGGCTCGAGCGGCATCCGAAGCATTCTGCGCCACCTCCTGTACGGTAGCACTCATCTCGTGCACGGCTGTTGCTACCTGATGCGTTTCTTCCTGATGAGTATTGAGTGTCTGGTTTGCCTGCTCCGTCACCACGGCCATGGTTTCTGCTGAATGCATCAGCTGATCGCCAAAACCACTCACTTCAACGACGGTACGCTGAACTTTCTGTACAAATGCATTAAATGCAACACCCAGTGCAGCCAGTTCAGCCGCACCGGTTTCAGGCATTCTCACCGTCAGATCGCCTTCACCATCGGCGATATCCTGCATGGCAGCACTGGTGCTGCGTAACGGGCGAATAATACTGTTACAAATAACAAACGATAGCGCCAGCATCGCAAGCAAGACCGCAGCAAGGATGACCAATCGTTTAGACAACTCGGCTTTGAATGCTTCATCGATATCATTGATATAGACACCCGTGCCGACAATCCAGCCCCAGGGTTTAAAGCCACGCACATAGGATAACTTTGGATACAGACCATCACTGCCGGGTTTTGTCCAGTAATAATCGACAAATCCGGCACCTTCCGCTTTCACGACCCGGACAAACTCGCTATACAGCCGTTTACCCTTTTTATCCTGCAGATTAGTAACATCCTGACCCGCTAATTCAGGTTTGATCGGATGCATAACGACACGCGGGTGCATATCGTTGAGCCAGAAGTACTGCTGGCCATCGTAGCGCAAACGGGAGATGACGCCCTTTGC
>JBFGYY010000343.1:0-4119 GCA_041587095.1 Motiliproteus sp.
GCGCCATCCCCATCCAGCTGTGTCACCGCACTGCCTTTAACCGCCACAACGACCTCTTGCGGTTTCAATTCCTTGGCAAGCGCCGAATTTACGAGGATAAGCTTACCCTCGTAATCGATGCTGGGATTCGCACAATCAACGCCCCGGAACAAGGCCGTCACCGGTTCAAACCAACGTTCTGGTATCTGCGCATTCCCATTAAGTACCGCATAACTGCGCCGGTAATTTTCAAACAGGTCATGACACAAATTTTTAAACTGCTCTTCTGCAATATTGTGAATACACATAAATTGACGCGCCAGATCCGTATAAGCATCCGTCAACGGGTATTCATCTCCATAGATCGCCATTTTTTCCAAGCGCTCTTGTCGCGGATAGCCGGTGCGCAAGTGATCCTTACCATGCACGATGACAGCGTCCGCTTCGCCCGCCAATATCAACCTGCGGCCGGCATCCAGTGCTTCCAATGGCGCACAGCCACTGCGGTAATGATCAGGCAGTACAGGCGTGTTCCAGCCCGCGGCCAATGGGTCAACGCTAAGGGTTTTAAGTGCGATGCCTCGATTCGTTAACAGGCTTTCCATTTCGACACATGGCGACATGGCATCCTGACCATCCCGAACAGCCCCTGAGGCAACAACTATACAATCCATGATCATCTCCATTTCTGACATCGACCCGGCAGCCAAAAAATGACCTAGAGCAGGTTTATGTTTTTAATCACATTAAAAAACAATAAGGTGCCGCTTTTTTTCCTACACTAAGAAACGCCTATTGTTACCCATAGTCGCAACATGAGGAGATAAGATGTGTGCAGCACCTGTTAATATCATCGATCTGCCCCGCGTAGCCCCCTGGCCGCTCCCCACCTGCAGCCAGGAACCGATGTTTATTGCCACGCTAATTAATGTAGCGGGCAACAAACCTGACCATCTTGTCCAGCATTTGGTGCATATCCAATTACGGTTTGGCTGGATATCCCCCTGTAGTCTTGCGCACCTCAGCACCGCCTTACAACTCTCTATCGAACAGATCAGAAGCGTTATTCAATTTTATGTGTTCTTGACCGATGTGTACCAGGGACAATATCGCGTGCTCTTCAGCAACAACATCACCGATCAGATGCAGCATCAGCAGCAATTAGCCGAACAATTATGTCGGATTTTACACGTTGCTCCAGGCCAGTTGCGGTCAGATTCCCGAGTCAGCGTCGATTTCTGTTCCTGCACCGGCCTTGGAGACCAGGGGCCCGCGATCCTGGTCAACGGCTACGCTATCACAGCACTGGATCAACAGCGAATAGGCGAGCTTGCCGCCCTGATTGAGAATCAAGTCAGCATCGAAGACTGGCCCGAATCCTGGTTCAGGGTAACGCCGGGTATCCGCCAGGCAGACGTATTGCTCACCTCTGCATGCAATAACGGCAAGGTTCTGGAAAAAGCCTTAACGAAGTCCACAACCTGGCTGCTGGATGAGCTGGAATGTTCCAGCCTGCGCGGCCGCGGCGGCGCCGGATTCAGTACTTTTCGAAAAATGTGGAGTACATGCCAGCAAGCCAGTGGTAATGCCCATTATGTTGTCTGCAATGCCGATGAAGGGGAGCCGGGGACATTCAAAGACCGCACACTGCTTATGTCATGCCCCGATCAGGTATTCGAAGGAATGACCCTGGCCGCCTGGGTTATAGGGGCACATCAGGGATTCTTATATCTGCGTGGTGAATACGCATTTCTTTATGAGCCATTGCAGCGCTGTCTTGAAAAGCGCCGCAAACGTAAGCTATTGGGCGAAGACATTCTGGGGCAAACCGGGTTTGATTTTGATATCAGCATACATCTTGGCGCAGGCGCTTATATCTGTGGCGAAGAATCTGCGCTGATTGAGTCACTGGAGGGGAAAAGAGGAGTGCCTAGAATACGACCGCCCTTTCCAGTCACCAACGGATATATGGGCCAGCCAACGCTGGTGAATAACGTTGAAACCTTTGCATGTGTAACCGACATTGCCAATCGCGGAGGTGCAGCATTTGCGGCTAAGGGAACTCAAACAGCATCAGGCACAAAGCTACACAGCATCAGCGGAGACTGCCTCAATCCCGGTGTCTATGAATGGCCCTGGGGTCTCACCATCGCCGAAGCATTGAAGCAATGCGGTGGTGAAAGCGCTCAGGCCGTTCAAATTGGCGGCCCCGCCGGTACGCTGTTGTTTGCTGATGAATTTGATCGACATTTGGATTTTGCCGATGTTGCAACTGGCGGATCTTTTATGGTGTTCGGACCAGAACGGGATCTGATGACGATTCTTACTAATTTTGCAGATTTTTTTGCTCACGAAAGCTGCGGTTTCTGTACACCTTGCCGGGTTGGTACCCAGCAGTTAAGCAAGCTGATCAGTCGGTACCGCGCTGGCCTGGCACTACCAAAAGACCAAAACCTCATACAAGAGCTTGCTAACGTCATGGATGCTGGCAGTCATTGCGGCTTAGGCAGAACAGCCGCGCAAACCATCCGACAAGCGCTAGCCAAGCGGCCGAATGCATTCGAAGCAGGACTTCAGCCCTCGCTGATACCTGCGTTTGATGTGAGCGCAGCAACCCTGCAAAACCGTGCACAACGCGAGGCAAGCCAATGAACAACAGCGAAGCCTATGTGACGATAAATGGCGATCACTACACGTTTACAGCGGGCGAATCCATTATGTCGGTGGCAACCCGGCAAGGCATCTATATCCCCTACCTTTGCCATCACCCAAACCTTCCGCCCCACGGTAGCTGCAAGCTGTGCACCGTTGTCGTCGATGACAAAACAACACCCGCTTGCACGACGCCTGCTGAAGAGGGCATGGTGGTCAATACCGACACGCCGGAACTACAGGCATTACGCTGCAGCATCATTCAGATGCTGTTTGTCGACGGCAACCATAATTGTCCGGGCTGCGAACGCACCGGGAGCTGCCAACTCCAGGCCACTGCCTATGAGCTCGGGATGACCGACAGTCATTTCGGCCATCAATACCCATCCCGCCACGCCGATACCAGCCATCCGGATATTATGCTGGATAGAGACCGCTGCATTCTATGCGGGCTTTGTGTCCGCGCCAGCGAACAGGAAGGAAAATCGGTATTTACTATTGCCGGCCGCGGCCCCGAGACACACCTCGCCATCAACACCGACAGCGGACTATTGGTCGACTCCGATATCGCTCTGAATGACCTGGCGATGAATATCTGCCCCGTCGGCGCCTTGCTGGTTAAAGATAAAGCCTTTACGCAGCCTATTGGCCAGCGCCTATACGATACTGAAACCATCCGCATGGTTGGACATCTTAACCCGATACAGGAGTGCGAAAATGACGGATAAGATACGCATCGCTACCTGCTCCCTCGGCGGTTGTTTTGGCTGCCATATGTCCATCCTTGATATCGACGAACGAATAGCAGAACTTGCCGAAGTTGTTCAGTTTGATCGCTCCCCGCTGACCGATATTAAGACTTGTGGCCCCTGCGATCTGGGTCTCATCGAAGGCGGGCTGTGCAATGAAGAAAACGTAGAAGTGCTGATAGAGTTTCGCAAAAATTGCCGAATTTTAGTCGCCGTCGGCGCATGCGCTATTACCGGCGGAATACCGGCAATGCGTAATAATTGCGAATTGGATTCGTGCATAGAAGAAGCCTTTGTCCGCAGCCCCGGGCTATACAATGCACAGATTCCCAACGACCCGGAACTGCCACTGCTTCTTGATAAGGTCAGACCTATTCAGGATGCGGTAACCGTTGATTTTTTCCTGCCGGGGTGCCCTCCCTCCGCAGACGTAATCTGGACGGTTCTACAACAGATCTTGAATGGACAGCCACTGGTAATACCAGCCCAAGAATTACGATTTGACTGAGGCGTAGACATGAAAAATCTTGAAACAGCACAACCAAACGCGGGACTACGCCGCATAGCAATAGACCCGGTATCCCGCGTAGAAGGTCACGGCAAAGTCACCTTGCTCGTCGATGATGAGAACAACATCCAGCAAGTGCGCTTACATATCGTTGAGTTCAGAGGGTTCGAACGTTTCATACAGGGCCGCCCTTTCTGGGAGATACCCATGGTGACCCAGCGCTTATGCGGA
>JBFGYY010000344.1:0-4098 GCA_041587095.1 Motiliproteus sp.
CTGAAAACCCAGGTGCAGCAGGGCGTTGGTGCGGTGGATCCAAAGGCTGTTCTTGAGGGGCAGCGGGTTGAAAAGAGCGATTTTTCAGATCTGCTTTCCAGCGCCATTAATAAAGTGAATGACACGCAGATGGAAGCCAAAAAATTGTCGTCCGCGTTTGAGGCCGGAGATCCCAGTGTCGACCTGCCGCAAGTCATGATCGGTCTGCAAAAGGCCAGCGTCTCTTTTCAGGCGATGACTCAAGTGCGCAATCGCTTGGTTTCTGCCTATGAAGATATTTCGAAGATGCCTATCTGATGATAATGGGGTGGGTGGCGTTTAATGGCTGAGGTTCCAGCAACGACAACATCGGCATTTGGCGGCCCTCAATCGGGCGTTGTCTCGGGTTTTAACCGCCTGGGTATACTGCGCCAGATAGGCCTGATGATCGGTCTGGCCGCGAGTGTGGCGATCGGCTTTTCGGTTGTGCTCTGGTCGCAAGAGCCCGATTACCGGCCGCTGATGAATGACCTGAATAGTCAGGACGCCAATCAGATTATCGAAACCCTGCAGGCCAATGAGATCCCCTATAAAATAGACGCCAGCAGTGGTGCGCTGCTGGTGGCGGCGGATGCGATTCATCGTGCGCGTCTGAAGCTGGCCGGTGAAGGCTTGACCGGGAAAAGTAACGTCGGCTTTGAGTTGCTGGATCAGGAACAACCGCTGGGTACCAGCCAGTTTATGGAAAGCACCCGCTATCGGCGTGGTCTTGAGGGTGAGTTGGCCCGGACAATCTCCAGCTTGTTGGCGGTTAAGTCGGCGCGGGTACATCTGGCTCTGCCCAAACAGTCTGTTTTTGTACGCGATAGTCGCACACCGACAGCGTCGGTGTTTGTTGAGCTCTATTCGGGGCGCCAGTTGGACAAAGCCCAGGTATCCTCAATCGCGAATATGGTTGCTTCCAGTATTCCCTCGTTAAACGCCAAAAATGTGACAGTCGTCGATCAGAAAGGCCGCTTGCTCAACAGTCAGGATGTTGACGAGGATGTCACGATGGCTGCTAAACAACTCGAATACACCCGTAAGCTGGAGGAGCGTCTTGCGGGGCGGGTTCGGGGTATTCTGGAGCCTGTTGTCGGTCTGGGGCGCTTTAAGGCCGAGGTTTCAGCGGATGTTGACTTTACGTCTGTCGAGCAAACCGATGAGCTGTTCAACCCGGATCTGCCATCGTTGCGTAGTGAGCAGACGCTTATTGAACAGCGGGTCGGAGGGGGCGGAGCGCAAGGCGTTCCTGGAGCGCTTTCTAATCAGCCGCCCGGTGTGGCAACAGTCCCTGAGAATGCAATTGGTGCCGGGGGCGCCGGGGGCGGTGGCGGTAACGGCAGTTCACGAAACCAGGCCACACGCAACTTCGAGCTGGACAGGACCATCAGCTACACGCGTCATCAGCAAGGGCGCTTGCGCCGGTTGACGGTCGCCGTCGCGGTGGATGATTTGGTTGTTGTCGACGCGGAAGGTGGGCGTAGCAGCCGTCCCTGGAGTGAGACCGATGTGCAGCGTTTAACGCTGCTTGTCAGGGATGCGGTGGGTTATTCTGCTCAGCGCGGTGACAGTGTTAATGTGATCAATACAGCCTTTGCCGCGCCTGATGCCATCGAAGAGGTTCCCGAGCTGGCGCTTTGGGAGCAAAGCTGGTTTATGGATTTGATGAAGCAGGTGGGGGCCGGCCTGTTCCTGCTGATTCTGGTGTTTGGTGTGTTGCGGCCTATTCTGAAAAACCTGGCGTCCGTGGGGAATCCGGATCAGGCGGGTGGTGAAGGCGGTGAGCTTGCCGGCATCGAGGACTCGGGATTTGGTGATGACGAAGAGCTGGGTGTCGATGACTCCGCGCTCCTGCCGGGTCCGAACGAATCCTATGACCGCCAGCTGGACGCGATACGCAGTCTGGTTTCCAATGACCCGGGGCGGGTGGCGCAGGTGATAAAGCAATGGGTAACGGCGGATGAGTAATGAACAAAAGTCCACGCTGACAGCAATTCAGCGTGCGGCAGTCCTGCTTATGAGCCTTGGCGAAAGTGATGCGGCACAGATACTGAAACATATGGGCCCCAAGGAAGTGCAGCGTATCGGCACGGCCATGTCCCAGCTGGCAAACATTCAGCAGGATCAGGTTGAGATGGTACTGGCGGATTTTCTGAATGCCGTGGGTAATCAGACCGGTCTGGGTGTGGGGGCCGACAGTTATATACGCTCGGTATTGACGCAAGCATTGGGCGAGGAAAAGGCTGGTGGCGTGATCGATCGTATTCTGGTCGGCGGCAACACCAAGGGGCTGGATACCCTGAAATGGATGGAAGCGCGCCAGGTCGCGGATGTCATCCGTTTTGAACACCCGCAGATTCAGGCCATTGTTGTGTCGTATCTGGATGCTGATCAGGCTGCCGAAGTGTTGTCTTATTTTGATGAGAAAGTCCGGCTCGATATCATGATGCGGATCTCCGCTCTGGAGACGGTGCAGCCCAGTGCGTTGCAGGAACTCAATGATATCCTTGAGCGACAGTTTACAGGAGCGTCCAGTACGCAAACGACCACCATGGGTGGCGTCAAGGTGGTCGCCAACATCATGAACTTCTTTGACAGTTCTACCGAGGCATCGGTGATGGAGTCCATTAAGGAAGTGGATGAAGATCTGGGTGCCGAGATTCAGGACATGATGTTCGTGTTTGCTAACCTGATTGATGTGGACGATCGCGGTATACAGACCATTCTGCGTGAAATATCCACCGATGTACTGGTAGTGGCGCTCAAAGGGGCCGATACGGCATTGCAGGAGAAGATCTTTAAAAACATGTCAAAACGGGCGGCTGAGCTGCTGCGCGATGACCTGGAAGCGGCACCGCCTGTGCGTATCAGTGATGTCGAGACCGCGCAGAAAGAGATCTTGTCGGTAGCCAGACGCCTGGCCGACGAGGGTGAGATTATGCTTGGCGGTAGTGGCGAAGATATGCTCTAAAAAGGGGGCGTTATGATTAAGAAGTCTTTAAATCAGGTGCGGCGCATACCCGCTAGCGAACTCCCCGCAGTGACCGTTTGGCAATTGCCCAATATCAGCGGCAAGCATGTGGTGCGATCGGCGTTCAAAGAAAAAGATCAGGAATCCCCCTCGCCGGCTGCTGCAACGAATCCTGTCAGTGACGCTGCGGGTAAGCGTGTGGCGACAGAGCATTCGGCGCTGGCACTTTCGGTTACCGAAAAAGAAAAGCCACTTACTGTCTCTGACGTCGAGAAAGTCCGCCAGATGGCCCATGATGAGGGGTTTGAGCAGGGCCTGGAAGCGGGGCGCGCTGCAGGGCATGCCCAGGGATTGGAAGCGGGGCGATCTGAAGGATATCAGGCTGGCCAAGAGCAGGCCGAGACGGAACTGGCGGCGTTGCGCAGCAAATTTCAGACCCTGACGGCCAGTCTGGAACAGCCGATGGCTGAGCAGCGCGATGATATCGAAGCGGCGTTGCTTCGTCTGGTCACCGATACGGCTGCTGCCGTAGTGGGGCGGGAGCTCCGAACGCAGCCCGAGCTGATCCGGCAGGCGGTCCGCGACGCGCTGGCGGTTCTGCCGGCAACCGACGAAGAGCTGTTGCTGCGGGTCAACCCCGCCGACGAGGCGTTGGTGCGCCAGGTCCAGGAGCAGGAGCGTGGGCGTTGGCACATCCAGGCCGATCCCGCGGTTACCCAGGGCGGTGTCTTTATAAAAACCTCGGTCAGTTTCCTCGATTTTAGCGTTGAACAACGATTTGCTCAGGTCGTCGCCGGTGCGCTGGTTGTCAGTGCTGAGGATCCCTCCTGACATGACCGATCTGCTCAAGCGCTTGCAGCGATTTCCGCTGCAGCCCTTTTCTGTGCCTCGTCCTCGTGTCGAAGGGCGTATTACCCGTTTAGTCGGCTTAACGCTTGAGGCGCGGGGGTGTGATGCGGCGATTGGCGATTATTGTCAGGTTGTGCTCAAAGATGGTCGTTGTGGTGAGGCCGAAGTGGTTGGCTTTGGTGATGGCTCGCTCTATCTGATGCCTCTGGAGCGTATCGATGGTGTGCATCCGGGGGCGAGGGTTGTGATGCTGGAAG
>JBFGYY010000345.1:0-4095 GCA_041587095.1 Motiliproteus sp.
AACATCAGGATTGCCTGATCAGCCGGGTGCAGCAGAATATACCGAACGCGCGTATTGTTCATCGGCTGGATTGCGCCACCTCCGGGGTAATGGTATTGGCGCTGAACGCCGACAGCCATCGCCACCTGAGCCGGCAGTTTCAAGAACGCCTGACCGAGAAAAACTACATTGCAGAAGTTATGGGAACACTGCCCGAAGATGCCGGCAGCGTTGAGCAGCCCTTGCGCTGCGATTGGGAGCGCCGCCCCAGACAGATTGTTGATCCGGAACAAGGCAAACACGCGCTGACCCACTGGCATGTCCTTGCACGCGGGGACGATACCACCCGCGTTGCGCTGACGCCGATCACCGGCCGATCACACCAGCTACGGGTTCATATGCAGTGCATTGGCCATCCGATTGTCGGAGACCGTTTCTACGCCCCGCCTGCAGGCGTTGAAGCATCAGCGCGACTGAAATTACACGCGCTCTGGCTGGCGGTCCATCATCCGCTCAGCGGAGAGCGCATCAAAGTCACCGCACCCTGTCCGTTTTAACCCGCGCGCTTCTATCGGGCGACGCAACGCCTGGGTGAACCGCGCATCCAGGCTTGAATATTCTCGCTCAGCTGGCCGACAATTCGCTGGCGGGCCTCGCAACTGCCCCAGGCACTGTGCGGGGTCACAATCAGATTCGGCAACTCGGCTCCCAGCAAGGGGTTACCATTACGCGGCGGCTCTTCGCTTAGGACATCAACCCCGGCCCCCCCAAGGCGCCCGCTCTGCAGGGCGGCCAGCAAAGCCAGTTCATTAACCACACCACCGCGCGCCGCATTGATCAACAGCGCACCCGGTTTCAGCAACGCCAGCTGCTCTGCGCCGATCAAATCCCGGGTGGCATCCGTTAATGGGCAGTGCAGCGACAACACATCAACCTGCGGCAATAACTCCGATAGTGCCAGACGCCCTGCGGACGGCGCGGTGCCCGATCGAGCCGCAATTAAGACGCGCATACCAAAGGCCTCGGCCAGCCGGGCAACGGCCTGCCCCAGCTCCCCGTAACCAACGATCCCCAAGGTTTTGCCTTCTAGCTCCATAATCGGATAGTCCAGCAGGCAAAATTGCCTGCTGCGCCCCCATGCACCCGCCTGCACAGCCTGATGGTAGCGCAGCAGCGATGTCGACAAAGCAAGCACCAGTGTAAACACATGTTGCGCCACCGAAGCCGTCCCGTATCCCTGACAATTACACACACAAACCCCCAGCCGGGATGCGGCATCAAGGTCGACATTATTAGTACCGGTGGCCGCCACACAGATCAGTTTCAACGCAGGAGCCTGGCGCATCAACGCCTCATCGAGCACCACTTTATTCACAATGATGATTTCGGCGTTACTGATACGCTCGGCCACCGCCTCGGGTTCTGTGCTCGAATAGCAGGTAAATGTCTCTACTGCTTGCGACAAGAGCGACAAATCAAGGTCGCCAAAATCGAGACTGTCACGATCCAGAAACACCGTGCGCATAATCACTCTCCAAAAAAAAAGGGGCCACGCGGCCCCTGATAGTCTTTGTTAACCACTATCGCGCCCTGATCAAGACCGAGGCAAGTGCTCCTTCAATGTCCAGAGAATCTCTTCGGCAATATGTGGTGCAACAGCAAGCCCTTTATCATCAGCAACCGAAACGAATACACCACTGAGGCGACGACTGAGGCGCAACTGATAGCGCTGCAGGACCTGAGACAGCCCGGTTTCATGGTTCATTACAGGCTGAGCCTTGGAATCGCCATCATCAAACACATAGATGACCTTATCACCTAGCCAGACCTTGAACCCCTCCTGCTGACTGAGATCTTTCGGCTCCGCACTTTCTTCGATGACCGGTTTTTGCTTGGCACTGTATTGAATACTGTCATCGTCGTTACCCAGCACACTTCCCAGGGTAATATCGCCGCGATCGGAGTGAAGCCAGTCGATAAAACCGCCGAAACCCGACCGCTTATCGTTCGTGAGCCCAATATTCACCGCATAGGTCAGATAAAACACACCCAGTTCGCGGTCCGATGAGCCGACATCGATCTCCGCCTGCGTTAAAGCTTCGGAAACCATCGTCCAGACGCGATCAATATCGGTGGTAACTTTCAGGACCGGCTGTCCTTTGGCGTCACGGCCGAAGAGTGCCCGGGTTTTGCTGCTCTGCTCCTGACGACGCAGTTCCAATGCGGTAGTGCGCGCGGTCGATTTGCTCAAAAACTGCAACATATCGTAGATCATGGCCGAGGTATAGCTTACATCCTGGGCTTCATGCTCCCAGTCGATTATCCCCGGCCGTTTACTTTGCGAATAACGCACATGCTGAAGGCGGATCGCTGTGCGCATGGCACCGCGCGGCGTAGCGGTCAACCGATAGCGATCCATACTGGGGCCTTCCACCTCGCGAAATGTGAGTTTGCTGCCCATGCGGGCAAAAAATCCGGGCCGCGTTTCTTCATCAGGAACCCATTCGGTTTCCAACGTGCGATTCGCGGGGTCGGACAGCGCAATACCTACATTGTTATAGCTCAGATAGTCGTGCAACTTACCCCAGACTTTTTCACCCCCTTCCTCGACAACGAGCAGCTTTTCGCTGCCGTCGCGGGCGATGTTAACCACATCGTTGCCCGCGTCAGCATAGAAAAATTCGGCTCGGGGAATTTCGAACTCCCCGGTAGCCCGGGTTGCCGCGCTGCCGATATCCGGTATTTCCAGCAGCTCGTTCAATTGCGAATCATCCAATCCGGCCGGCAATTTCAGAGGTTCACCCAGTTCGGCGCGCTGATAATCAAGCCCGCGATCCCGAAACACACCATCTTCGCCACCCATCCAACTACAGCCTCCTGCGGCCAGCGCAGCCAAGATCAGCGTAGAAAGTCTTGTGGACACCTTAACCATGGATGCAACCGCCATTAAAGCAAGCCAGCGTCAGCAAGCTGCTGTTTCAGCGCTGAACGAAGCGGCTCTGACAGGGGTGTCAACGGCAGACGAATACCGCTGTCCATCAGGCCCATCTCGTACAGCGCCCACTTGACAGGAATCGGATTGGCTTCCACAAACAGGCCAGCATGAAGCGGTACCATCTTTTCATTCAGCGCACGCGCTTCCCCAGCTTCTGCGCGTAACGCCGCCTCGCAAGCCTTCGCCATAGCAGCCGGCATGACATTCGCGGTCACGGAGATATTACCTTTACCACCCAGCAGGATCAGCTCAATCGCGGTCGGGTCATCGCCGGAATAAACAGCGAAGTCGGCGGGTAACGCATTAATCAATTGCTCGGCACGTTCCAGGTCACCCGTCGCTTCTTTAATCGCAACGATATTCGCAATGCTGGACAGACGAATAACAGTTTCCGGCAGCATGTCACACGCAGTTCGACCGGGAACGTTATACAAAATCTGAGGAATATCGACCGCTTCGGCAATCGCCTTGAAATGCTGGTACAAACCTTCCTGCGTGGGCTTATTATAATAAGGCGTCACCAGCAAGCAGGCATCCGCGCCGGCCGTTTTCGCTTCGGCGGTCAGCTCGATCGCTTCACGGGTCGAGTTAGCACCGGTTCCGGCAATCACAGGGATTCGCCCGGCCACTCGTTCAACAACCCGTTTGATCACCTGGCAGTGTTCGTTACAATCCAGGGTGGCAGATTCACCCGTGGTGCCAACGGCGACAATACCGTGGGTTCCGGCATCGAGATGGAAATCCACCAGTTTGTCCAGGCCCGTCCAATCAACCGTTCCATCAGGGCACATCGGCGTAACCAGGGCTACCAGGCTTCCAGTAATCATCTAGACTCTCCAAACACTGCTGCTATAACCTTCTGCTGGCGTGCAGAAGGCATGTATCAAATTCATAATCGGGCATTGACTGTCACGGCTTAATCAGAAGAGACTACTCTCACGCTAAGCACCGGTGTAAAAGACAGATTTACCACAAGTATTCCCGATCAGATCGTAAACCAAGGGCGACATTCTATCGAATATGACCGACCAAGCGTAGATCGAATAGCAGTAAATTCGTCCTTCATCTGACCAGAACGACAAATACAAGGCTAAAAAGCTATAACTATCACCACTGCGTGC
>JBFGYY010000346.1:0-4069 GCA_041587095.1 Motiliproteus sp.
AATGAATTAAAAACTCTAACTCATGGACTCAAAAAATTGACGAGATTTTAAAGAGTATGTCTGCCGCACACAAGGCAAAGGCCCTATTTTTTTGCAGTGCAATAGCGCCACCTTCGTGTGACTACTCAGCAAACCGGGGAGCCAACCACCCCCCAAACCCTGTCTCGACGTCCATGATGAAACAGTACAGCCCAAAAAAAAGCGCCCAATCCATAGGGACGGGCGCTTTCCAAGATCAAAAAACGACCTGATTAACGCTTGGAGAACTGTGGCTTCTTACGTGCTTTGCGCAGACCAACTTTCTTACGCTCAACTTCACGTGCGTCACGAGTTACATAACCCGCTTTACGCAGCACGGGGCGCAGAGTTTCGTCATAAGCCATCAGCGCACGGGTGATACCGTGACGGATCGCACCGGCCTGACCGAAGCTACCACCACCAGCAACAGTGATGTACATATCGAACTTTTCGGTGTTCTCGGTCAGTTCCAGCGGCTGCTTAACAATCATTCGCGCCACTTCACGACCAAAATACTGCTCGATAGTGCGATCGTTGATAGAAATTGCACCTGTACCCGGCTTCAGGAAGACGCGTGCAGTAGACGTCTTACGACGTCCGGTACCGTAGTATTGAGTTGTGGACATATCTGCCTTCCTTTAAATCTTCAGTTCTTGAGGTTGCTGAGCTGCATGTGGGTGGGTGTTGCCCGCATAAACTTTCAGTTTTGCGAACATGGAACGACCCAGAGGACCCCGAGGCAGCATACCCTTAACAGCGAACTGAACAGGACGCTCAGGAGCATGATCCATCATTTTTTCAAAGCTCATGGAACGCAGACCACCCGGATAACCGGTATGACGATAGTAGTTCTTCGCCTTGGCTTTGTTGCCGGTCACACGAACTTTATCAGCATTGATAACAACGATGTAATCGCCGGTATCAACGTGCGGAGTATACTCCGGCTTGTGCTTGCCGCGCAGACGACGTGCAATTTCTGTAGCCATACGACCCAGGGTCAAACCCTCGGCGTCTACCACAAACCACTCGCGCTTTACTTCAGCGGGCTTTGTGCTAACTGTTTTCATTGAATTTGCCTTTCTCTTCCCCGGATCAGAACACACCGGCGTTTCCTATAATTATTGGTTGCAGACGATCACTGGCATCTCTGCAACGTACACTCCTTTTCTGTTACCACCAAAAAAGGACGGCGCATTATAGACAAACGCGCCGCGGATGTAACCCTATAAAACACTTTCCATGCAGTTTTATGCCCACCGAGGACAAAACAGTGCGATAAATGGCGCATGCACGCTCAAGCGCGGTGTTCACGCCCCAGATATTCATGGGACTGCATCTCCAAAAGCCGGCTGGTCGTGCGCTGAAATTCAAACTCCAGTCGCCCGCCGGCATAGAGCTGGCGCAATTCAACAGCAGCCGACAGGATCAACTTCACGTTACAATCGTAAAACTCATCTACCAGATTCACAAACCGGCGCGCCTGGTCATCTTTGTCGTTACCCAGTACCGGCACGTTGGAAATCAGCACGGCATGAAACTGCTTGGCTATCTCGATATAATCATTCTGGCTACGCGGCCCGTCGCA
Organism: Motiliproteus sp.; assembly: GCA_041587095.1. Lineage (GTDB taxonomy): Bacteria > Pseudomonadota > Gammaproteobacteria > Pseudomonadales > Balneatricaceae > Motiliproteus. The sequence continues at coordinate 1,604 of JBFGYY010000346.1, forward strand.
CAGCTCGACAAAGTCAAACCAGACCACATCCTCACAGCAGCGCCGCGTATGCATCGGCCGGTTGTTGATAGACAGTATGCACCCATCGATACTTTCATTCAGATCGGGGGCCAGCCCCTCAAAACTCTTCGTCAAACTTTCATCGGCCGCAACATCGAGCGGAAAATGATACAACTCGGCCTGCTCCAGTATACGTAGTCGATAATCGATACCACTGTCGACATTAACGATATCGGTGTAGCGATTCAGCAATGCGATAGCCGGCAGGAAGCGCTGGCGCTGCAGCCCGTTCTCGTACAACCCATCGGGGATAATGTTCGATGTCGCAACAAGCGTCACACCCGCCTCAAAGAGCTTTTCCATCAGCCCGCCAAGAATCATGGCATCGGTAATATCCGAAACGAAAAACTCATCAAAACAGATAACACAGGTCTCACTGGCAAAACGGGAGGCCACTCTCTCCAGCGGGTTTTTCTCGCCTTCAAATGTCCGCAGCTCGGCATGCACCCGCTGCATAAAGCGGTGAAAATGGGTGCGGGTCTTCTGACTGAAAGGCAGACTGTCATAAAAGGTATCCATCAGGTAGGTTTTACCCCGCCCTACACCACCCCAGAAATATAACCCCTGCACAGGCTCTTCCCGGGTTTTGCGCAAGCGCCGCCCCAGGCGATCGATAAATTTAGGCTTGGGTTGATTACGTCTGCGTAACAGGTCATCGTACAGGCGCTGCAGGTGTTTAACGGCCATCTCCTGGGCCGGATCGTAATGAAAGTCATCCCGCTGCAAATCTTTCTGGTAACGCTGTAAAGGTGTCATACTCCGACCCTGATTCATCTGGCTCACCTGCAGCCACTGCTCAACCGCCAAGCGGCTCTGACTGCCTTCATGGGCGGCACTTTACCCATTGCTCCCGGCATTGGCAATTAGCGAAAGGATCAAAGCTCCCGCCTGACAACGCCAATATCTGGCACGCGGCATCCTTTACGGTCAGACCAATTCAGGCAAAATATTGAGCTACAGCCCACCAGCTTTTAGAATGAGCCGGTTTCAGCGCGACGCCGCACGACAAGCTCTATATTTTCACCTCTAAACGGATGCCATACCCATGATGCAGGGGCTCTTGCAAATTCTATTATTCTGGTTGCTGGGTGAGTCACTGCACTACCTAGCCGACCTGCCGGTCAGCGGTAACGTACTGGGTATGCTGTTACTTTTTTTCTATCTGCTGATTTCCCGCGCCCTGAGCTCATCACTGGAGCAAGCCAGCCAACAGCTCATCGGGCTGCTTTCACTGCTACTACTGCCCGGCGGCGTAGGCATCTTTTTTATGGGCGAGCGACTGCAGGGTCAATGGCTACCGCTGCTGAGCGCCATTATCATCGGCTCACTCCTAAGCATCGTCGCCACACTGCTTATTATGCAATACCTGAGCAACCGGCACGCACGCCGTCGCTAGCCAGCGCTTTATACACAAAACACGCAATCACGACGGGAAGCCATAACAGTGGAACAACTCAACGGACTTATCACCCATCTTAGCCAGACACCACTGCTGGCCCTGACGCTGACGCTGCTGGCATACCAGGCGGGGCTATGGCTGTTCAAAAAACTGGAGCGACCAGCCTGGTTTCCACCCATTGTTGCCGCCAGCGTTTTTCTGGTGCCGATGATCATCTGGCTGCCTCTGGACTATACCCAATACTATGACGGCGCCCGCTGGATAACCTTCTTACTCGGCCCCGCAACCGTTGCGCTGGCGATACCGCTCTACCTGCAATTCCATCATATTCGCGCAGTCTTTATGCCCATCGCAATCACGCTTCTCGTCGGCGCGCCGCTGGCAGCAGGCTGCTCGCTTGTAATCGCCTGGCTACTCGGCGTCGACCTGCAGATTCTCGCTTCGATAGCCCCCAAATCGGTGACCGCGCCAATTGCCGTCAGCCTCAGCACCCAACTGGGCGGCATTGCAACGCTCTCGGTGGGCATCGTGGCACTGACAGGCGTTTTGGCATCGCTGGCCGTACCGCTACTTGCCCGACTGCTGAAGATATCGGACCATCGCATCATCGGCTTCAGCATGGGCCTGAATGGCCACGGCATCGCGACCGCACAGGCCTTCGAGATCAGCCCCCAGGCCGGCGCCTTCTCCAGCCTGGCTATGGGCCTGACAGGGACCCTGACCGCCCTGCTACTTCCGCTCTGTGCAGCATGGTTTATCTAGCTTAACCCTGAATAACTCAACCCTGAAAGCCCCCAAGGATTCGCCCGCCTAACAGCCTTATCTTAAATCAGGCGGGTTAAAGCCAGCGCAGCCAGGACAATAAAGAAGCCCCCGCTAACACGATGAATGATCACCAGCGAAAAACGCTTTAACAACGCCTTACCCGCCAGCACACCAATAGCCGTCGTTGCCAGCAGCGCCAGAGTCGCCCCTAACCAAACCGGCAGAGGTGCTTCGGTTCCCCC
>JBFGYY010000347.1:0-4067 GCA_041587095.1 Motiliproteus sp.
CCAACACCTGGACGTCGAATACGATGATCTGGAACTGAAAAACAGTCTCCAATACGACCTCGGTAACGATATGACCGCCTTCGGCCAGCTGGATTTTGGCTTTAAGAACGCCGCAGAAGGCAAGCAGGCTGGCAGCAATCTGGAAGAAGCCTACGTGGGACTGGACTTCGGTTCTGTCAGCGTTGCTGTGGGTAAAATGGATTTCGCCAGCGATAACTTCGGTATCGACAAGGCCTACGAAAACAAACTAAAAGAAGACCGCTTCGATGCTCAGGGCACCAGCGGCGACGACGTGATCATGGTCAAGACCAAGCTCCAGAACATCAATGTGATCGTCTCGCACGAACTGCAGGCCAAAGGCGAAAAGAGCGAAGGCAAGGGCAAATATACCGACCTGTATCTGGATACGAAGGTTGCCGGTGTCGAGCTGGCCTTTGCTTACCAGGTGAAAGGCTCTTCAGAAGAGACCATGGGCGTCTCAGCATCGTTTGAGGCCGGCGTCGCTACCCTGGCCGCCGAGCTCAGCACCTCTGATAAGGATGACGCTGACCAGATCAACGTGGCAGCGGTCATCCCCGTCGCCAAGACCACCAAGGTGGCCGTGGGTATCAACAGCGTTGACAGTTCCACCGGCGACGCTACCGAATGGTACGCCAACGTGACTCACAAGTTTGCTGCACAGAAGAATGTCAGCCTGTTTGCCGAAATCGCCGATACCGACGAAGCCAATGTAGACCTGGGCTACCTGGCGGGCATGCGCGTTAAATTCTAAGTCGACTTTATCTACGCCATGGGCTGCTGAATGTTCCAACAGCCCATATGCTGAATTTCCCAACCTGTTAGTCCCTCCCCTTCGGGGCTTTTCGGCGACGGTAACAAGGCCAGCATCCCTTGCTGGCCTTGTTTTTTCAGCATTAGCATCCCCGCAACGGTCATCGCTTTCAAGAGATCCGCTTCACACCACCCAGCGCACCAGCCCATAGCAAAGCAGCCCCACACCGATGGTCATAAACAGGCTGCGGCTAAGCAAAGCCGTCACCGTTGCTGCCGCTGCGGCAAGCATATGCGGGTTATCCACCCCCAGACTGACCGCACCGTCGCGAACCAGCGCGACCTGAACAATAATGGCCGTCAACACAGCAATGGGCACGTATTCGAGCCCGGCAACCAGCAGCGGTGGCAGTTTAATCCGCCCCGCCAAGGCAAAAGGCAGATAACGCGGCACAAAGGTCAGCAACGCCATCCCCACAATTAGCAGCCAGATACTCATCCGTTAACCTCCTCGACCAACAGCTCATTTTCCCCAACAGGTGGCCGGTAATAACGCACCAGCATGGCGACCCCGATGGCGACCAGCGACGAAAACAACAGCCCGGTCTGATGCGGCCAGTCGTGGGTCAGCAGCATCGCCATAGCAGCGGTCAGTGCACAGGCCCATTGGGCACTGTTGCGCAGGCTCGGTACCACGATACCGATAAAGGCCACGACCATCGCCACATCCAAGCCCCAATTGGTAATATCGGGAATCTGCTGACCAACAAGAATGCCAAGCAGGGTGTTCACCTGCCATAAACCATACATAGCCAATGCCGAACCGAGGTAATAATAACGAACCTGTTGCGTGTTCGGCTGCCGGTTGAGCTGATTGCACACCACCGCGTAGGTTTCGTCGGTCAGCCAGAACGCCAGCGGAATCCGCCAGCGCTGCCCCAACTTGTCAACCTGTGGCATCAGGCTGGTGGCATAGAGCATATGCCGCAGGTTGACCACAAACACCGTCATCAGGATCACCGGAAAGGCAGCGCTGGCCGCAATCAGGCTGACGGCTATAAACTGCGCCGAACCGGCAAACACCAGCAGCGACATAGCCAGGGTGGCGGCGGGAGACAGGCCGGCACTAATGGCCAGCGCACCAAAGACCATGCCAAAGGGGGCTGCCGCAATCAGTAAGGGGATACTGTCGCGCGCGCCCTTCAGCGCCTGCCGCAAAGGGGTTTGAACCACGAATTGAACTCCTGTCGGACGTTGAGTGGGAAGATTTCCGCGCGTTACCGGCAAGCAAATCATCTGAGTCTGAATAGCGTAAAGCAGGCGACCTTAAAATTCTTGTACGTTTTTGCCCTCAACGGGTGGCTACGAGGTATTGTCCCGGTGTGATACCCATCATCTTCTTGAAATGCCGGTGCAGATGGCTCTGATCGGTAAAGCCTGTATCGGCCGCCGCATCAGCCAGACTGCTGCCGCTACGAATCAGTAAGCGGGCTTTCTGCAATCGGCGCATCAGCTGATAGGCGTGGGGGGGAATACCCACATGACGCTGAAACAGCCGGGTCAGGTAGTGAGGATTCAGCTCAACCAGTCCCGCGATGCGTTCCAGCGACACGTTCTCATTGCAGTGGGCATCCAGATAATCACGCACCCGTTGCACCGCCACCGGATGCGCCCTGAGCCGGGCCAGACTGCGCCCTTTGCCAGCGTGACGTTGCAGCAGCATCGCCATCACATGCAGATAATGACTCTGGCGCTCCAGCAGGTTGTCTGAATGCTTCAGCAGGTCAAACAAACCACGCAACTGGCTGGCCATAAAGGGGTCATGAACCACCGGCTCAGCAAACCAGGGCAAACCACTGCCCGCGCCCTGCAGCCCGTCGACAACACCCGATAACATCGCGTCGGTGGGATAAATGGTGCGGTAAGACCAGCCCGACTCGCTGGCACAATGCCCGTCGTGGACCTGATCCGCATTGACCAGAATAATACTGCCTTGCGGTGCCACGTGCTGGCTGCCTTCCCGGTAAAAACGCTGCGCGCCCTGATCAATCACGCCGATGCAAAACCCTTCGTGCACGTGCCGGGAAAAACGCTGTTGATGAAAATTCGCCTCCAGCTGCTCCAGACCTCCGAGGTCATCGGCGTAGCGATAGGTCGCACGGTCTTGCTTGTGATTAGCCATTGTCTCTTTCCCCATTCAGGCGAGTGTAGCACTCCTGCACCGGTGGGTTTTGTACGTTTTTGCTCTGCCGGTCAGCTATAGCGGCTCTCTGGGTTGACCCTGACGCCGCCCTGTTATATATATGCATAGCCGTATATACACATATCTATTTTTAAGCCGAGCATAACTCACTCACAGGTTTAGCCGCATGCAACATGATCCCTCTGCTGTCTTTAAATGCCTGGGTGACGCCACCCGGCTGCGCACCTTGCTGCTGATTCAGGCTGAAGGCGAGTTGTGTGTGTGTGAAATCGCCACGGCGCTGGATCTGTCCCAACCGAAAATATCCCGTCACCTGGCACAGCTGCGTCATTGCGGGCTGCTTTTGGATACCCGGCACGGTCAATGGATCTATTATCAATTACACCCCGCTCTTAAAAGCTGGGTCGTTGAGATCCTGGAGACCACCGTCGCAGCCAATCCGGAGCAATTGGCCATCGACCGGGGCAGGCTGCACGCCATGGGGGAGCGCCCGGAGCGCCAGGCCACCTGCTGCTAGATCAGCCTTCAAGGAGGAAGTGAGATGCTGCACTGGTTCACATTATTAGCCGATTGGCTGGTCTACGCGCAGCTGGGCCTCGATCGCTCTGGTCGCCTCGGCCCTGCGTTGCATTTCTTTGTTGAAGATACCACGAAGATTTTCGCACTGCTGGTCATCATGATCTATCTGATCGCGCTGGCACGGGCCTCGTTGCGGATCGAACGGGTGCGCGATTATCTGGCCGGGCGGAATCGCCTGCTGGGTTACAGTCTGGGTTCCCTGTTCGGTGCCATCACCCCCTTCTGCTCCTGCTCCAGCATTCCGCTGTTTCTAGGCTTCACCTCAGCGGGAATCCCCATCGGCACCACGATGGCCTTCCTATTGACCTCGCCGCTGATCAACGAAGTCGCCATCGTCCTGCTCGGTAGCCTGCTGGGCTGGAAATTCACCCTTATCTACGTCCTGGTCGGTATGAGTGTCGGTATGCTGGGCGGTTTTTTCCTCGATAGCATTCGTGCCGGACGCATGCTGCAACCGTTCGCGCGCAAGGCGTTTGAAGCTGCCAGCAATACCCCGGCATCTGGAGCTGGCAGC
>JBFGYY010000348.1:0-4028 GCA_041587095.1 Motiliproteus sp.
AGGCCGTCGAACCGTATTCCACGCGCCTCAAGGACGTACAAAAGGAACGCTATGAATCCCGCGACCGCACGCGACAAGCTGAGCCGACGCGAACAGATCCTGCAGGCGCTGGCCCATATGCTCGAGGCCAGCCCCGGCAGCCGTATCACCACGGCAGCGCTGGCCAAACAGGTAGGGGTATCGGAAGCCGCGCTGTACCGGCACTTCCCCAGCAAGGCCAAGATGTTCGAAGGTCTGATCGAGTTTATCGAAGATACCATCTTCAGCCGGGTCACCCGTATCACTGCCAGCGATGCCAACAGCAGCAAACAGTGTGAGCAGATACTGATTCTGCTGCTGGCCTTCGTTGAAAAAAATCCCGGTATGAGCCGAATTCTGGCGGGGGATGCCCTGGCCGGCGAGACCGAGCGCTTACGCATCCGCAGCGGACAATTTTTCGAGCGCCTCGAAACCCAGCTTAAGCAGATCTTACGTGAAGCCGAACTGCGCGAAGGACAGCGCACACAGGCGAGTGCAGCCATCACCGCCAACCTGCTGCTGGCCTGCGCCGAAGGCCGTATCCGTCAATTTGTCCGCAGCGATTTCGATCATCTGCCAACTCGGCAATGGGAAGAGCAATGGCAGCTACTGAACCAGGTTCTGTATCGTTCTTAGGGCCGGTACGTTGCAATCCTGAGCCCTGGTCCCCAACGCGGCTAACGGTTACGTTGTATACAGATGTTTCCCGTGGAACATCCGTATACAACGCACGCTCATCCTGCCCCAAGACGTGTTTTCCCGCGCTTAGCGGCGCCACCACGTAGTAATCAGCCGGGAGTCAACCCATGCCTGAGGCGCTTAATCTGGCTGAACAGTTAGGGCTACTGGTCATCGCCCTGCTGGCCAACACTCTCTCCGCCCTTGCCGGCGGCGGCGCGGGGTTGCTGCAGTTTCCGGTCCTGCTGTTTCTCGGTTTGAGCTTTGCGAGCGCCCTGGCGACCCACAAAATTGCCAGTGTCGCCCTGGGTGTCGGTGCCACGTTGCGGCATCTGCGTGAAGCACCGCCGGATCGCCGCTTTGCACTGATCATGCTTGGCTGGGGGCTGCCTGGCGTGGTCCTGGGGGGCATCCTGGTTATCCGCCTCCCCGAAGCCTGGGCGCTGCTGGCCCTGGGGCTGCTCACCGCCGGGCTCGGTCTGTATTCCATAACCAAAAAAGACCTGGGACTGACACTGGCGCCCCGCCACCGCAGCGGCAGCGGATTACTGCTGGGCGGGCTCGGCCTGTTTATGATCGGCGTACTTAACGGCTCCCTGACATCAGGCACAGGCTTGTTTGTGACGCTCTGGCTTATCCGCTGGTTTGGTCTCGATTACCAGCGCGCTGTCGCCTACACGCTGATGCTGGTGGGCTTGTTCTGGAACGGGTTCGGCGCGCTGACCGTGGCGCTGCAGACCCCGCCCCGCTGGGAGTGGTTACCGGCCTTGCTGCTGGGTTCGTTGATCGGCGCCTATCTGGGCACTCACCTCGGTCTTAAAAAAGGCAACCGCTGGATCAAACGCTGCTTTGAGGCGATGACACTGCTCGTAGGCCTAAAACTTATCGTCGACGGCAGCCGGCTATTGATCGCGAACTAACACCGCGCCCCAACACACTGTTACTATCGGGGCTTCGCTGACGCATTAGGAAGGTACCGTGACGTTCGACTGGCTGATTCTATTTATCGCAGGTTTTTTTGGCGGCGTGGTCAACGCCATCGCCGGCGGCGGCAGTTTTATCACCTTTCCCGCCCTGCTCCTGGTCGGTGTACCACCGATCGCCGCCAATGCCACCAACACCTTCGCGTCCTGTGCCGGTTATCTGAGCGGTGCCTATGCGCTACGCAAGGAGCTGGTCGCACACCGGCACGAGCTGCCGCGTATTCTGGTGATCAGCCTGCTGGGGGGTGCCGTTGGCGCCTGGTTACTGCTACGCACTCCCGAAGCCCTGTTTCAGGAAGCGATCCCCTGGTTGCTGCTGTTTGCAACGCTGCTGTTCATCTTTGGCGGACAATTAAACGGCATGCTGAAAGGGCTGGCGCAGCACCACCGCCACGCGTCTGCCGTGGGCGGCGGTTTATTATTACTGCTGCTGTTCGGGGTTTGCCTGTATGGCGGCTTTTTCAACGCCGGTCTGGGCATCATCATTCTCAGCTACCTGGCGCTGGCCGGGCACACCCAGATCAACACCATGAACGGCCTGAAGCTACTGGTCTCTTCGGCGGTCTCCCTGATTGCCATCGCACTGTTTATCTATGACGATGTTATCGTTTGGCAGGAGGGCATGCTGGTGCTGCTCGGCACCCTGACGGGCGGCTACGCCGCCGCCCACCTCTCCCGCCAGCTTCCCCAGCAGCTGATACGAAACGCCGTGATACTCGCCAGCGCTGGGATTACTGTCTATTTCTTTGTCGCCGTATACGGGAACTAGACGCTTTTCGCGCCAATCGACTGCTTCGCCGGTCGACGCCCTGCGCCGAGCAAGATTGAAACCAAGGCTGCTGCACCCAGCAACCAGCAGTAGTAGATCTCGCCGATCAGTAGCAGCGGCGACAAACCGGCCAGGGACGAGGCCAGCAAGATCTGCGCCCCGTAGGGAAGGATGCCCTGCACCACGCAGGAAAAAATATCCAGCAGACTGGCCGAGCGGCGCGGATCGACACCGTGGCGCTGCGCAAGATCCCGCGCTAACTGGCCACTGATCAGTATCGCCACCGTGTTATTCGCGGTGCAGGCATTAACCAGAGCCACGGCGATGCTGATTCCCAGCTCCGCAGCGCGTTGCGGCGCCCCCCAGCCCCGTACGGCGGCGGTCAGGCGGTCGACGGCATTGGCCAGGAACACCAGCCCGCCCTCCGAAGCCATCAACGCACCGAGCCCGCCGATCAACAGGGACAGCAAGAGAATCTCCTGCATACCGCTATAACCCGCATAGATATCCTTACTCAGCTGCGCCAGGCTATAGGCACCGTCACCCAGCATACCCACCAGGCCGGCCAGGACAATACCACTGAACAGTACCAGCATGACATTCAGCCCCGACAGGGCCAACACCAGCACGGCAACGTAGGGCAGCACCTTGATCAGGTCGTAATCGGCGGGGGGGGATACGGCCCCGCTTTCACCCTGAACAAACAGCCAGAGCAGGGTCAGCAATGCCGCGGGGGCGGCTATGGCCAGGTTCATGCGGAATTTATCGCGCATCTCACAACCCTGAGTCCGGGTCGCGGCGATGGTGGTGTCCGAGATGATCGACAGGTTGTCCCCCAGCATCGCACCCCCGATCACCGTCCCGACACACAGTGGCAGCGATAAACCGGTCACCTCGGCCACACCGACCGCGATCGGCGCCAGGGCTGCGATCGTCCCCATGGAGGTGCCCATCGCCGTGGCGATAAACGCCGTCACCACAAACAGTCCCGGCAGCACCAACGAGGCGGGAATAACGCTGAGCCCGGCATTAACCGTCGCATCGACACCCCCGACCGCTTTGGTGACTGCGGCAAAGGCCCCGGCCAACAGGTAGATCAGGCACATCGTGATAATCGTGGAGTCACCGACGCCGCGAATAAAGGTATCGATCCGATCATTAAGCGGCCCGCGAGCCAACAAAAGCGCCAGCACGATCGCCGGCAGTATCGCTACCGGCGCCTGTATCTGGTAAAAGGCGAACTCCACCGCCTGAGCTTGATAGTAGATACCACTGCCGATAAAAACTGCCAGAAACAGCAACAATGGCAACAATGCCAAAGGGTTGGGCCGCATAACAACTCCTGAACGGGCCCTGGTAAGGCTCCGCCATAGTAAAAAGTGCTCTTGTAGAGCGAGGATGACCCAAAAGGCCGTTAAATAGCGCGCAGCGGCATAAGTTGCCCCCGGCGTCAGAGGCGCGACATTTTACCCGACACAGCACTAAAGTCTTATATTCGTTAATTATTTACTTTTTCTTTATTGTTATAGCAGGACGGCGAGGGGGCGCGATAATCAAACAGGAACCTGATCCGCACCGGG